>DATKYA010000448.1:0-4910 GCA_035528775.1 Planctomycetota bacterium
GCCCCGAACGCGGATGTGAACGTGGATGGGAGCGTGAACATCCTGGACCTGATTGCGATCCGCAACGGCATGGGAAAAGTGCCCGGCAGCTCAGCGAGCGTCCGATGCGACGTGAACGAGGACGGGCGGATCAACATCCTCGACCTGATCACCGTGCGCAACAAACTCAACACGCACTGGCCGTAGGTCAGTTGATCAGTTTGCCAGTTGATCAGTTGTTGAGTTGTTCATGACACAGCAACTGATCAACTGAGATACTGATCAATTCTCATGCACGCGGGCATGCAGCCGATACGCCGCTATTTTGCCGCCACCTTCTCTTTCCACGCTTTCTGCGCGATTGTCTGCTCGATGTAGGCGAGGTGGCGCTTTTCGTCGTCGCAATTGCGCTGCACGATCGTCTTCACGCTGGGCGGGAAATCGAGTTTCGCGGCGTCGGCGTAGGTCTTGTTGGTGAGCTTCTCGTTGGATCGCATCGCCTTGAGAGCGCTCTCGATGCCGATGGCGGCTCGGATGGCGGTGAAGCCCGAGATGATGAAGCCCTTGAAGCTCCTGGTGTATTCGGGCGCCTGGGTGCCGAGGCCGCGCAGGGCGTCGGTAAGCTCCATCACGTGCCGCTCGTGATCGTCGAGAAACTTGCCGAGCTCGGCCTGGATTTCGGGCGCATCGATTTCGGGGATCGCCTGCCTGTAGGCGTGGGCCGCATCGATATCAGTCTTCACCAGCGAACGCAGTTCATCTATAACTTCCTTGGAATCCATGGTATCACTCCCGGATCGCTCTGTTATTTTCACAAGAATGACATGGTAGAGCAGTAGTTGAAACACCGGCGGGCGGCGTGATCGCGCCGGCATCGGGTGTGGGGCTATTCCACGCGATAGAGGAAGACGCCGGATTGCTCGGCGACGGGTGCGAGGCCGAGGTCGTGCTCGATTGTGCGGCGCGGCCTCTTCTCGGCCACGATGATCCAGCGGATTCCGTAGCGGCGGAGCATGGCGAAGGCGTCTTCGCGGGAGAGGGAGAGCTTGTAGCCGTACTGGATGTCGCGGAGGACCGGCGTGTCGGTGACGAATCGGCGGTTGCGTGGGGGCACGCGCGACACGAAGCCGTTGATCATCTTCTTGCCGTGAATGGTCTGCAGCCAGAGGGCGGTATCGATGGGGCAGAATGCCACAACGTTGCCGGGTGCGGGGTCGCTGCGGACGATCCTGAGGAGGTCGGGCTGCGGGGGCGTGTAGAAGAACCGCGGGGGCCATTGCAGGGCGATGACGGCGATGACGGCAAGTGCGGCAACGGCGGAGCGGCGGCGGTTCTGCATCGTGGCTCCCAGGCCGGGCGCCTCGAATCTCGCCAGCAGCCGGGCCAGCCCGATGCACGCGATCATGACGAACGCGATGGTGGCGGGCATCGAGTACCGGCCGGCCACGCCGCTGGCAGACAGGAACGGTATGGCGTCGAGCGCGACGTAGGGCATGCGCCTGCCGGTGATCGTGGTGCCGGCGATGTGCAGCTTCGGGCCGAGCGAGACGACGGCGAATGCCGCTGCCATGAACGCCCAGTAGGCGAGGGAGGGGAGGGGAGTGGGAGATGGGGAGGTGGGGCGATGGGATGCGTCCACTCCGTCCATTTGGTCCACTGGCTGCAGGGCTGCCGAAGATCGGCTCCGGGCGCGCACCCAGTGCACGATGGCGTACCCCGCGAGTGCAATCACCGGGAAGCCCAGGGAGGCGGAGCTGTCGCCGGCTGGGATCAGGAAGTGGCGCCAGACGAATCTGAACAGGCTGGAGCCGCGAGAGACCGGGCTGGGCACGAGGTAACCGAGCAGGTCGGTCGAGTAGAGGGACGATAGCCGGCCCCAGTCGAGCGAGCCTTCGAATGATGCGTTTTCGAGGAGCATCGCGAGCAGCCACGGCCCGGCAGTGAGTGCGAAAATGGCGGCGGGGATCGCCGCGGCTTTCCACGGGCGGGGGGCGAACGTTGCGGCGACGGACCGCCCGAACAGGAGCACCGCGGCGACTCCCATGATCATCACCCACGCCGCCCAGTGCCGCTGGAACGCCATTGTGGCCACAATCGCCAGCAGCACGACCGCAATCGCCCGGGGCGGGGCTGACCGGATGCGGCTGCCGATTGCGGCGAGCCGGCCCGATTCGGCCATCGACCGGCCGACGGATGCGAGCACCATGATCCCGAGGATCATGCCGCAGAAGATGGCGTGGTAGAAGTGGGTGTAGAAGGCGGCGGCCCAGCACACCCCTGCTGCCAGGGCGTCGAGCGTGCGGCCGCGCTCGAACGCGTTGAGGATGAACAGGAAGAAGAAGATCAGCCAGTGAGCGCTGGCGAGGTCGAGGTGGCCTTCGCGAACCTGGCCGAGGTGCGAGCCGCAGAACATCAGTGCGAAGCCGGCGAAGAACCCCACGGTGGGGCAACACACCCGCCGGCCAAGCAGGTAGCCGGCCCAGCCGATCAGCGCGAACGACGCGAGCGCCATGAAGTTGTAGGTGGTGATCAGGTCGGCGCCGGTGATCGACTGGAAGGCGACCGCGATGATGCAGTTCAGCGGCTCGTAGGTGTGCCACAGGAACGTGACGCCGTAGGGCTGGAAAATGAAGTCGGTGTGCATCAGCGAGAGGGACGGGTCGAACAAGGCCTTGCGGAACCACCAGAAGTTCCAGGCGCTGAGGATGGGGTCGATGCGGTCGGCCAGGAATGTGCGTGCGGGGATGCCGATCGACAGCACCCACGCGGCGACGCTGAAGACGGCGAGGGGGCCGAGGAATCCGGAGATCCGGCCGGGCAGTGTGCGGGGCTTGCTCCATTTGCACGCGGCGCCGGCTGCAGGTACGAGCGGGGAATCCGCAGCCCGGGCGCCGCGGGCAGCGGGGTAGAATATCGCGAAGAAAACGGCGGGGATCATCGCGAAGACGAGCCCGTCGGTGAATGCGAACAGCGGGGCGTCGAGCATGTATTCCCCGCCCGGCCACAACGTGCCGACTGCCGGGGTGAAGGCATAGCGGCCGAACAGCGCCTGGAAGATCGGCGAGGGCAGCCCCGCGGAGATCGCGTAGCCCAGCCAGATCGCGAACCAGGGACGGAGGAAGATGGATGGGGAGGCGGGGTGGCGGGGCGGTGGGGTGATGGGGGAATGGGGTGATGGGGTGATGGGGTGGTCGGCACGGTCCACAAGGCACGCTGATGCGGCGCGCTGGGCGCAGTCCAGCAGCGTACGGGCAACAAGCGCTCCGGCGACGGCCGAAATGGCGGCGAGGATCGCGAAGCGGCAATCGAGCACCTGCGGGATGTGGCACGGCACCGCCGGAAGAAGCGTCAGGAGAAACAGCCGGGCGATTCTCGGTGGGAACGTCTTCGTGTTCATCACTGCAATTATACCGGGTCCGGCGGCAATCATCTCGGGATTTTCGGGTCGTCCGCGGGGCAGGGGCGGGCTCGCGACCGTCTGCGGTCGGACGAGTCATTCGAGCGAATCACCCGCCCTGCTGTGGGAAGTCCTCGTTGTGCTTTTCGGCTAATCGCACAAACCCAAACATTTGCGGGACCCGGGCGAAACAGGGCGGGCGCCGTGGGAGGCGCCCGCATCCGCAAAGATAAGGCTCGCGCAGAGGGGGAAAGGGGGATATGCGTGGAACCTAGTGGACCGACCTTATCTCAAAAGTTGTTCTGCCGGACATCGGCCGGTCTCGCGAAGTGAGGATCGCTTCGAGCGTGTACAACCCGTCGGGCAACGGACCCGGCCCGGGGCCCAGGCAGAACGGGTCCTCGAGATAGATCTTCACGTTGTAGACGAGCCTGTCGTTGTGCAGCGTCTCGCTGCCGAGCACCTCCATGAAGCCCTTGCCGTTTGACCAGCGGTACCACTCGACGCCGTTGGTGTTGTCGGTGATCACGAAATCGAATCGCTGCGAGGTGTTGAAGTTGAACGTGACGGGCTGGGAGCCGTAGTTGAAGACGACGAGGGTGGCCTGCATGGTGGGGAGGATGATGCCGGGGGGCATGAGGTTATTGGTATAGCTGGGCGCGTCGGATTTCACCAGCACTCCAAAGCCATCGAGCAAGCGGAGCCCTGGGATGATTTCGCCGTCGACGCAGGCCTTCGTCAGGACAGTTTCCAACGGACCGGCAATGGTCGTCTCCACCCGTTTAACCAACCCTGCCCCGGGGGCAAACCATTCTGCTTCCGGCCCGGCGTCGCTGCATTCGTGCCCGTACACAATCTCGATGCAGTTGGCGAAATCTCCGGCGGGCACGCTCACTTTCTCGCTTCTGCTCCTGAGTGTAGCAGAGAGGGGGCTGTAACACGGTTCGCCACCTTCAAGAGCAAAGCGCCAGATCGATCCAGGAGCCGCGCCCAGCTTATACCACAAATTCAAACACTTGGCATTCTTCGGCCACTCGAAAACGGTGTTTCCATACGTGCGGCACACCAGCCGCGTTTCCGGCTGGATGCCGGGGAAGTACTTCGTGATCCAGTAGAACGTGAAGTAATGGTAACTGTAGGCCTTGCCGGTCACTTCAACGCGATAGCGGTTGTAGGGTATACCCCCCCAGCGCACTTCGTATTCCCAATAGTTGCCGACCTGCAGCGGGAAGTAATCGGCGGCGAGGCTGACCGGCTGCGGCGTTGATGCCGATTCCGTGCAGGGGTCCTCCAGGTTCGCGACGGCGGCGGGATAGTCGATGGAGAAGTCCTCCGCGCCGAGGCTGTTGCGGGCGCTGATGAGGTCGAGGACGTTGATCCGGCCGTCGCCATTGACATCGGCGGCGGAGCCGGCGTCGGCTGCATCCTTGCCCATGGAATTGCGAATCGCGATCAGGTCGAGCACGTTCACCCTGCCGTCGCCGTTGGCGTCTGAAACAAGCGGGCCGGCGATGGCGGGAGCAGCGGCAAGAAC
>DATKYA010000449.1:0-3155 GCA_035528775.1 Planctomycetota bacterium
CAGTGCGCGATCGATCTTCGTCACGTCAGGCTCGTTTGCCGAAAGCCCGACGAAGCCGAGTGCGTGGCTGCTGCGGACGGGCTCGGCGATGGTGCTCACGTCGAACGTCTGGTAGTCTTCCATGCGCGAGCTGATGTGCCATGCTCGTGGGGCGATGATGAAGTCGCGGCCGAGCTCCATCGTGAGGCGGTCGAACTCGCTCGCCTCGAGTGGCGCCCACGTCAAACTACGGTACATGATGCCCTCGTACGGCGCGTCCCACGGAAGTGGGAATTTGTTGTAGCGCGTGAAGCTCCGGATCGACGTGAACGACAGCACGGTGAACGTGAGCAGCACGAGCGTGACGCAGGTGAGGGTGGTCTTGATCTTGCGGCGGCGCATGTAGGAGACGCCCAAGTTGAACGCGGCGAATGCGGCACTCATGCGGTTCACGTCGGCGTGGCGCAGCGCGGCCATCCCGCCCTTCATGCGATTCAGCTCCACGTTGAACTTTGCCAGGATGATCGCGCTCACCAGCACGCCCAGCAGCAGGATGGTGAACGCGAGGAAGATCAGGAACGGCGTCATCGTGATCCGCATCGCCGGGTGAACCATACTCAGGATGGCCAACACGACCACGAACACCGCGGCGACGCACGTGATCCGCGCGCGGACGTCCGCGAAGGCGAACAGCAGCCGCTCCATGAAGAATGCGAACGGGACGACGAGCGCGAGGTAGAAGATCACGCCTTTCACCACGTCGTTGCTGGTGGCGATGAGGTCGGGGTAGACGCGCGACTCGTACGCCCAGGCGTTGCGAGCGTTGCGATCGAACGCGGCCCAATCGTTGGCGGCGGACGCGTCGTCGGCCTGGTCGAGGAAACCGCCCGCGATCTCGTGCAGTCGCTGCAGGTGCGTGCTCACGATCCCGTTTTCCTGCAGCATGCCGAGCCGCTGGGCATCGAGCAAGTGGAGGTCGAGCGCCACGCGGTAGTTCACCTGCTTCAGCACGTAGTTGTGGTCGGCGACGAAGCCGTTGCCGTCGGGGCGGTCGGCGGAGGAGTTGATCAGCACAAGCCGCTTGCCCACTTGGCCGAGGCTCATGGTGGCCTTGAAGGCGGTGCCGGGCCGCAGGCAGACCACCGCGGCAGGCTCCACGTACGACGTGTCGAACCGCGTGGCCATCGCGAGCGTGTAGCCGTAGAACTGCGGCTCCGTTTCCGTGCGGGCGTCGAGCAGTTGGATGTATTGCAGCGACAGCAGGTATCGCGGGTCGATCAGCCCGATGAGGGAGATGGCCCGGCACGGGAAGACAACACACGTGAGCGGGCTGCCCGTGGCGGGGATGTTCACGTTCGCGAAGTTGTATTTCGCATTGCCTTCGGACCCGAGGTCGCAGGCGAAGTCGATCTCGCCGGTGTCGGCGTTGAGGCCGAAGGCTTCGAGGTGCGCGGATGCATTCCAGGGGCAGTGGCTGAAGTCGCACGCGCCGTTGGCGTCGGCCACGGAGAACGCGTTCATGTGGATGCCGTAGAGGGGCTTGGGGAAGCCGCGCTTGAACGCGCCCTTGCCCCACGGCATGGTGGGCTTGAGCACGGCCACCGCGCCCGGCATCGGCGTGCTGGGGACGAGATTGCGCGTCTGGTCCAGCCGCATCACGTTGCAGCGGATTCCGCCGTAGAGGCGGCGGTTCTCGGGGATCCGCAGGTCGATCGACGGATCGCGGGCGATCTCGCAGATCAGCGGCGCGAGCAGCCGGAGCTGGCCGGCGAGGTCGGCGTAGTTCAGCCGGTCGGGCAGGTCGTGGGGCGTGTCGGTGCGGAGGCGGGCATCGCCGCAGGTCACCGCGCTGAACGCTGGCATGACGAACGATGCCGGCTCGCATTCCAGCGCGATCTGCTGGGGGAAGTAGGTTTCGACGGTTTCCTCGTTGCGGCCGCTGATGGCTTCGGTGAAGCATTCGGCGGGATCGATGCCGAGCGCGGCGCAGATGCCGGGCCGCGGCTGTCCGAAGCCTTCTTCGCTGCCGCAGGCGATCATGCGGAGCACGCGGCCCAGCGGCACGTACTCGCGGCGGCGGTAGACGTCGCGGTTGTCCTCATAGTTGCCGCGGTTGAACAGCCCGACCTTGCGGCTGCCGGCTGCTAGGTCGAGGCTGATGAAGAACGACGTGATCTTCTGGCGCCGCGCCCGCTTGGTGTCCTCGTCGTCCTTGTATTTGTCCTCAAGCTCGTCGAGCTCGTCTTCGAGGCGTGGGATGACGGCCTTGGCGAAGAAGCGCTGGCCCTTGAACGAATCGGCGAGCTGCCCGGCCGACTTGAGGGCAGCCTTCAGGTTCGCGATCTCGTCCTGGAAGCCGCGAATGGCGGCCTGCCGCTGGTCGGCCGAAAGCTGCTTCACCTTCCCGGCCGCCTCGCCGGTGCCCAGGCCGGTGCGGTGGATGAAGATGTCCTTCTCGCGGTCCTTGATCGCCTGCTTGATGGCGGCGATGGCGGCGGCGAGCTGCGGCTGCGTGCGGTGTGCCTTCTCGACGCCCCGTGTGCAATCGAGCTCGGCCTTCTTGGCGTGGGCGGGGTTGTCGAAGTCCTTCACGAGCAGCACGCGGATGAGGCCGTCGATCTCGGCGATGCGTTTCTCCTTCGCGGCGATGTCGTCGCGGGCTTGCTTGACGGCATCGGCCGGTTGCGTGCAGTAGGGGTGCTGCGCGGCGAGCTGTTCGAGCTGAGGCAGGCGGGCCTTCTGGATTTCGATCTCGCGGGCGAGCGTGATCGCCTGGCGGCGGTAGCCGAGCTCGGTGTTTGCCGCGTCGAACATGCGGATGAACGCGGTGACGCCCGCCATCGTCTGGTATCGCGAGGCCGACGCCACCAGCAGCACGGTGCGTTTCGGCGGATGCTCGCGGAGCACGCGGGCAAGCTCGAGCAGGCCGGCGATGCTGCACGCGTTCTCCGCACCGGGCGAGATGGCCGGCACGACGGAGATCGAATCATAGGGCGCGGCGATGATCACCCGCTGCCATTTCAAGACGGGATCGCTGCCTTCGATGGACGCCACGACGTTCTTGACGGTGACGTTCGTCCACGTCATCCGTGCCTTCAGCGTGGCGGACGGGGGAGGCTCGGTGATCTTGATGGCGCCGTCGGAGCGGACTGGTGTGTCCGTCCCAGGGCGGCCAC
>DATKYA010000450.1:0-3456 GCA_035528775.1 Planctomycetota bacterium
TTCGCTGGCGGGCTTGAACCGGTAATCGACGCCGCACGGGATCACGCGGATCTTCTCCTCGCTCGTGCCGAGCGCCTCGATCAACTGCGCCGCCACGGCACGCGTCGGCACGATCACCAGCTTCGCCTTCCGCACGCTCCGTGGCACCACGCGCCGGTAGTGCAACACGTTCTGCCACCTGCACAGCTCCGGCCGCGTCAGCGCGATCACGTCGTAGACGGTCACCACGCTCGGCACGCTCGACAGCACCGGGAGCACGTATGCGGGGCCGTGGAAGATGTCGACCTTCTCGGCTCGCAGGTAAATGGGCAGCATCGCCTGCTGCCACAGGACGCGTCTTGGGCGGAAGGCGCCGGCTCCGCGTGCCCGCCGCACCTTCACGCAGCCCGCCGGAAGCTGCTCCGACTGGAACTTCCTGCCGACGTACAGCAGCACGCGGTCGTCCGTCGGCACGCACGCCAGCCCTGTAGCCAGGCCGAGGATCGATAGCTCCACGCCCGACATCGCTCCGGAAAGCAGCGAGCCGTCGATGGCGATCTTCATTGCGTGCTCCCCAGCATTCGCGAATACAGGGCCATGATCTTGCGGGCCGTCTCACGGGAGTCGAACATCTCGACGGCCCGCTGCCTGCCGGCGCGGCCGAACCGTGCGGCCTCGCCTGGATTCATCAGCAGGCGCACGATGGCGGCAGCCAGCGCCGGCACGTCGCCCGGGGGCGTCAGCAGGCCGGTCTGCTCGTCCACGATGATCTCCGCCGGGCCGCCCTCGTCGTACGCCGCCACCGGCAGGCCGCTCGCCATCGCCTCGATCACAACGCGGCCGAACGGTTCCTCGCGCGACGGCAGCACCAGCAGTGTCGAACTCCGGAGCACGTCGGGCACGTCGGCCCGGTAGCCGGTGAACTCCACGCCGTCGCCGAGCTCCAGCTTCTGCGCGAGCGTCCTGAGGAAGGTGCGGTACTGCGGGCGATCATCGAAGAGGTCGCTGCCGATCAGGCGGAAGGCGGCCGTGGGAACAGATCGCCGGACGATCGCGGCTGCCTGCAGGAAATCGCGCTGCCCTTTCCACGGCACCATCTGCGCCACCATCGTGACGACCGGTGCGTCCGGCGCGTGCTCGGCCGGATGAAATCGCTGCAGGTCGACGCCGTTGTAGATGACCTCCGCGTCGACCCCCGCCGCCGCTTTCAGGCCTTCGGCGATGAACCTGGAAATGGCCACGCAGGCGGAATTCCGGGACAGCCGGGGCATCGCGACGATCGAGCCGATGCTCGGGATTGCCACGTCGCGGACATGCCACACGGACGGCACGCCGGTTCGCTTCGCGGCCGCGCTGCCATAGATGTGCGCCGTCGTGCTGTTCGAGTGGATCAGGTCGATCGCGTCACGCCGCACGATCCGCGCCAGCGTGCGCGCACCACGACGCCACGCCGCCAGGTACCGCGCCAGGATGACAGGATTGCTCGTGCGCTTGAAGCGGATGATCGGGACCGGCTCGACCCTTACACCCAGCGACTGCAGCCGTTCCACAAGCGATCCCTGCCCCCTCTCCACACATGGAGAGGGGGATGGGGGTGAGGGGCCTTGCCCCCTCTCCACACATGGAGAGGGGGATGGGGGTGAGGGGCATGCCACAATCGCCTCGTACGGCGGCTCCAACACCTTCACCAGCTCCACCAGGCTGTTTTCCGCACCACCAAGCTGCGACGTATGATGAACGAACAGGATGCGAGGCATATTCAATGAATGAAGAATGAGGAATGAGGAATGATGAAAGCAAGCAGGAGACAGAAGGCAGGAGTCAGGAGCGACAATCAAGCTTGGCTTCGGCTGCTGATTCCCGTCTTCTGACTACATTCCCGCATTTTGCCTTCGTCATTCTGACTTCTGAATTCTGACTCCTGTCTCCCCTGTCTTCATTCCTCATTCTTCATTCTTCATTCCTCATTCTCTTCAGACGCTGAACCTGATATTCAGGATGTCCCCGTCCTTGACCTTGTACTCCTTGCCTTCCAGGCGGAGCTTGTTGGCGGCCTTCACATCGCGCATGGAGCCGCAGGCCTTCAGGTCGTCGAAGTGTACCACTTCGGCGCGGATGAACCCACGGGCGAGATCCGTGTGGACGGTGCCGGCCGCCTCCAGTGCCGTGGCATCGCGATCGATGGGCCACGCCTTCACCTCGTCGTCGCCGACGGTGAAGAAATTGCCGCGCCCCAGGGCACGGAATGCCGAGCGGATCAGGCGGTCGCGGGCGGATTCCTCCAGCCCCATGTCGGCCATGAATTCGGCGCGGTCCTGCTCGTCCAGCTCGGCGATCTCGGCTTCGATCTCGCCCTTCACGAAAAGCACTTCGCCGTACTTGGCCGCGAGCGCCTGCCGCCACGATTCATCCAGTTGCTGGTCGTCGCCGATGTTGACCACGATCACGGCGTCCTTGGCGGTGAGGAATCGGAACCCGCGGATCGCCTTCTCATCGTCGGGCTTGAGCTGAAGGCTGGCGATGGGCCGTTCTTCGTTGATCGAATCGCGGCAGCGCTTCAGCACGTCCAGCTCGAGCTGGTCCTGCATCTGCGTGGGCCGGGGCCTTTTCACGTCCACTTCCAGCCGCTCGATCCGCCGCTCGGCCATGTCGAGATCGGCCAGCAGCATCTCGGCCTCGATGAACGCGAGATCGCGGACCGGATCGATGCTGCCCTTCGGGTGCGGCACGACGTCGCTGGTGAACCCCCGCAGCACGATCATCAGCGCATCGCAGTCGCGAACGGCCGCGAAAACCCGGCTGTCGCGCGGAGCCTCCGGGCTGGTGTCAAACAGCCCCGCGAAATCGAGAAATTCGATGGAGTCCAGCGTGAACTTCTTGGGCTTGTAGTGCTCGCGCAGCCATTCCATGCGCTCGTCGGGAACCTTCACCACCGCGATCCTCGGCTTGGTAGGATCGTGCGACTGAGCTTCCTGCCCGGCCGCCACGGCCCTGAAGATGGTGCTCTTGCCCGACTGCGGCAATCCGATTATTCCGATGTTCATCCCGCGCTCCTCGGAAAAGACGGAAGGATGATGAGATGATGAGATGAAGCGATGATGGGAAGGAAGGCGGAACGGCCTTTCTTCACCTCTTCACCTCTTCATCCCTTCATCTCTTCATCGCCCATGTATCGGCTTCCGTCCTTCGACACACTAAGATTATATACCCGCACACGGGCAAAGACAACCGGAAAACAGCCGGCCGACCAGACCATTCAGGGTCTCGTCGATCATTCGATTTTTTTTTAATGGGTGTCTTGACAAAACAACAGTAATCAATATAATAGTGCACCGTCAACCATGGCCGCGATCTCCGCTGTGCAGGGAGAGGGCACGTGACCGACCGGTGAAAGGAAGATCGGGAGACTCACATGCAGTGCAAGAATCATCCGAACGTGATGGCTGTGGATCGTTGTGCCGGTTGTGCCGAGGCATT
>DATKYA010000451.1:0-2868 GCA_035528775.1 Planctomycetota bacterium
TGTGGCTATCCACTTGACTCCGGTGACCACAACCTGTAGTATATATGGTCATGGAAGACTATCCCAATGACCTGCTGGAGTTCGAAGAAAGGTTCTGCACGGAAGACGCGTGCCGGGCCTACGTGCAACGCATTCGGTGGCCTGAAGGCTTCCGATGTCCCCGCTGCGGCGGGACCAGATACTGGTGGATGACGAAGCGCAGGCTGTTCCAGTGCGTTCAGTGCGGCTTGCAGACATCCCTGCTTGCCGGCACGATCTTTCAGGACAGCCGTAAACCGTTGCGGCTGTGGTTTCGAGCGATGTGGCACATCAGCACGCAGAAATATGGGGCCAATGCGTTGGGCATTCAGCGCGTGCTCGACTTGGGCAGCTACGAGACAGCGTGGGTGTGGCTGCACAAGCTGCGCCGGGCGATGGTTCGGCCGGGCCGCGACCGGCTGTCGGGGGTGGTCGAGGTCGATGAGACGTTCATCGGCGGCGAGAAGCACGGCAAGCACGGCAGAGGTGCAGCCGGCAAGACCTTGGTTGTCGTGGCCGCTCAGCACGACGGGCGGCGGATCGGGCGAATACGGTTGTTCCGTGTGCCTGACGCTACGGCAGAAAGCCTGACGAGGGTCGTGAAGGAGGCGGTGGAGCCCGGCAGCACCGTATGCACGGACGGTTTGCGCAGCTACCTGGAGTTGCCAGCGATGGGCTACCAGCACAACGCCATCCGTAAGGATGAATCGGTGGGCGAGAATCCCCTGCCGAAGGTTCACCTGGTGGCATCTCTGCTGAAGCGGTGGTTGCTTGGCACGTATCAAGGGGCTGCGGAGCCTGCGCATCTGGATTACTACCTCGACGAGTACACGTTTCGGTTCAACCGCCGAACGTCCCGGTTTCGCGGGAAGCTCTTCTACCGACTTGTCGAGCAGGCGGTTGCCATAGATCCGGTCCCAGCCAAGGAAATTTGGGGCGGGACCGAAAACACGAAACACAACATGTAGTAGCTACCGGAGTGAACCGGATAGCCACATATCGGAATGACGTTCTTATGGTCGAGCGTTGCTCGGAAAGGAGTCCGCTGCAATGAAGCAATTGATTCGGTACAAGCTTGAGCACGGCGGAAGCGTGGTGGTCGAGGTGGACGTGCCCGATGGCCTCGGGATGAAGCCGGCCGGGATCAAGGATGGGTTCGTGGAGGCCGAGAAGACGTTCGAGGCGGCGTTCGAAGAGGTCCGCAAGGCCGCTTCCGTGGTCGTATGCAAGCTGCGCGATCTTGCCGAATCGCCCGATGAACTGGAGGTTTCGTTCGGCCTGAAGATGAACGGCAAGGCTGGCACCATTTTCGCGTCGGCCGGCGCCGAAGCAAACTTCAACGTCACGCTCACGTGGAAGAAGGGATGATTCCGCATGCCCTCCGCCCTTGAAGCCTGCCTTGTTCGCATCTACGACCGCGACGGTGGCGTCGTTGGGGCGGGATTTCTTGTCGGGGAGAAACATGTCGTCACCTGCGCACATGTCGTGCGGAATGCGCTGGGACTGAAGCACCACGAGGCAAGATCACCTCAGGGGGCAGTTCGAGTAGACTTCCCCCTGCTGAAAAACAAGAGCCCGACGGAAGCAGTTGTGCAGTTCTGGCCGAAGGACTGCACGGGCGCTGCTGATGTGGCGGGGCTTGAGCTTTGCTCCGCCGCTCCACCAGAAGCACGGGCGGGAACCATTCGACCTGCGCAGGAACCATGGGGCAAGACGTTCCGCTGTATCGGTTTCCCGGCAGGAATGTCGGGTGGTGCATCCGTACAGGGGACGATACTTGGCCCGCATGCTTCCGGCCTGGTCCAGATTCAGGCATCCGGTACAACTGGATTCACGGTGCAGCCGGGCTTCAGCGGCACGCCGGTCTGGTGCCCCGAGCATAGGTGCGTGATCGGCATGATTGCCACGGCGGCCGAAGAGGAGCGGCTGCGAACGGCATGGATGATCCCATCGCAGGCGCTACTCACCGCTTGCAACGTCATCCCTGCCGTGAAACGTCGGCCGATCAAGCGAAAAGCGGCGAAACTCGGCCCGCTCAGCAGCGTGCCGGAGCTGCCGGCGAACTTCGTGCCGCGGCCGGAGTATCTCGATCCGCTGAAGCAGAAGCTGATCGGCGGCGACGGCGGCAAGGTCGGCGTCGTCGGCAGCGGCAAAGTAGGCGTGCAGGGGATGGGCGGCATCGGCAAGACAGTCCTGGCGGCGGCCGCGGCCCGCGATGAGGCTATTCGCCGGGCCTTCCCCGATGGCGTGGTCTGGCTGACGTTCGGCACGGAGCCGGACCTGCTCGCGCGGCAGACACAGCTCGCCGAGGCGCTCGGCGATCCGGGCCGAGTCTTCCGGGATCCTCAGCAGGGCAAGGCCGTGCTGGAAAAGCTGCTGGCCGACAAGGCCTGCCTGGTTGTGCTCGACGACGTCTGGCAGACGCAGCACGGTGCGGCATTCGACGTAATCGGCCCGCGCTCCCGGATGCTCATCACGAGCCGCCACGCCAATGTGGTTGACGCGCTCAATGCCGAGCTGTATCGCATCGATGTGCTCGATCCGGACCAGGCTCTGGTGTTGCTAGGCAAGTGGGCGAAGACCGATGTCTCGAGCCTACCCAAGGAGGCCCGCAAGGTCGCCGAGGCATGCGGCAGGCTGCCGCTCGCCCTCGCCATGATCGGCGCCATGGTCAGGAAACGGCCCGAGAGCTGGAACGGAGCACTCCAGCGGCTGCGTGACGCCGACCTCGAGAAGATCAAGGCGGATTTCCCCGATTACCCATATCATGATTTGCTCCGGGCGATGGAGGTGAGCGTCGATGCGCTCCCGGACGATGCAAGGCTGAAGTACCTCGACTTCGCCATCTTC
>DATKYA010000452.1:0-7770 GCA_035528775.1 Planctomycetota bacterium
TCCTGCCGGACCGCTCCGGGATCGACCGCGGCGGACGACGTCGGACTGATGAACACGACGACGGCCAGTGCGAAAGCAAGTTTGTGTACCATACCCGATTCTCCTCTGTGTACGGATGGCAAATCCGCTGTCAATACGATCCGCGCATACTATACACAATGCGGCTGCGATACGCAAGCGGATTCTTGGGCGCCCGAAACCGTTTTCGGCAATCAATGCCGCGATGCCACAGTCGCGCGCGGATGCCCATCCGCCAAAATTGCCTTTGATCGGCGCATGCGAAAGCTTACAATAGCGCTCCGGTTTGGAGTCGAACTCCCGGAGTACAGCCATGCGCCATTTCGCTCCTCACGACTGGCTCGTCGTCGACGACGCCTTCAACCCCGATCTCAATCGCTTCCACGAGACGATCTTCTTCCTGGGCAACGGCTACATGGGCGTGCGCGGGGTGCCCGAGGAAGGCTTCCCGGCGGAAAAGTCGTCGCGTTACACCTTCCTGGCGCCGATCTACGATATCGTGCCTGCCGGCGGCTGGCGCGTGCCCGTCCGCGAGTGCAGCGTGATGGTGAAGGTGCCCGACTTCTTCCCGATCGGCCTCACGCTGGGGGGAGTGAAGTTCGACCCACTCGCCGGCAAGGTGTCCGATTACTCGCGCACGCTGAACATGAAGGAAGGCACGGTCGTCCGCAAGCTCACCTGGGAGGACCGCCGGGGTCGCCGCACCGAATTCGAGATCACACGCTTCGTGAGCATGGCCGACCGCCACGTCGCCGCCTTCCGGTTCTCGTTCCGCCCGCTCAACTACACCGCGACGGCAGTCGTTGAACCGAGCATCGACGGCTACGACACCGGCCGGCAGCGCGAGACGTCCCGGGGCGGCATCGGCAAGGACGGCGCCTTCCTCTGCGTAGAAACGCTGAAAACCGGCTACAAGACCGGCATGGCAATGCGGGCGCGCCTGCTGGCCGACTCTGAGACGTGCCACCGGCACGTCTCTACAATCGCCGGCAAGTTGGTCAAGGCCGACAAGCTCGTGAGCCGGCGGTTCCAGTTCACCGCGAAGAAGGGCACGCTCTACACCATCGAGAAGTACGCGGGCGTGTGCACGTCGCGCGACACCGACGCACCCAGCGACCGCGATCCGAGACCCCGCGCCATCGCGAAGGCAACAGAAGCCCTCAAGACCGGATTCGACCTCCTCCTCGACCGCCACCGCGCCGCGTGGGCTCGCATCTGGGCCGACAACGACGTCGCCATCGAAGGCGACTCCGCCGCCCAGCAGGGCATCCGCCTCTGCATCTTCAACATGCACCAGAACTACGCCGGCGACGATCCGCGCGTCAACATGGCAGCCAAGGGCCTCAGCGGGCCCGGCTACGGGGGGCTGTACTGGTGGGACACCGAGATGTACATGCTGCCGTTCTTCATCTACACCGACCCCGCCAAGGCCCGCAAGCTGGCGATGTACCGCTGGTGCACAATCGACGGCGCACGCCGCAAGGCTGCCTGGATGGGCTACAAAGGCGCAATGTACCCCTGGGTCACCATCGACGGCGAAGAACGATCCGGCGACTGGGAATACGGCATGTTCGAGCAGCACGTCACCTCCGCCATGGCATACGCCGTTCACCACTACATCGGCGCGACACAGGACTTCGATTACCTGTGGAACTACGGGGCCGAGGTGGTGATCGAGACCGCCCGCTTCTGGGCCAGCCGCATCTGCTATAACCCCCGCCGCCGCCGATACGTCATCAATGCCGTCACCGGCCCCGACGAATACGCGGTGAACGTGAATAACAACTGCTACACCAACGCCATGGCGAAGTTCAACATCGACTACGCCCTCAAGGTGGTGCCGCTGATGCGGAACTCGCAGCCGGCCAGGTGGCGCGAGCTGGCGAAGAAGATCGGATTCCGCAAGACCGAGCTGGCCTACTGGCGCGACATTTCCCGCCGGATGCTCATCCCCTTCGATGAAGAGCTCGGCATCCACCCGCAGGACGACGCCTTCCTCGATCGCGACCCGGTGGACGTGTCGCGCATCCCCGAGTCGGAGCGCCCCATCAACAGCAAATGGCCATGGGAGCGCGTGCTCAGGACGCAGGCGATCAAGCAGGCCGACGTGGTCCTGCTGATGTTCCTGCTGAGCGATCGTTTCACGGCCGACGAGAAGCGCCGCAACTACGAGTTCTACGAGCCGAAGACCACGCACGACTCGTCGCTCAGCCCCTGCATGCACGCGATCATGGCCGCCGAGCTGGGGCTTGACGCCGACGCCTTCAAGTACTACCTGCGGTCGGCGCGGCTGGACCTCGACGACGTGAACCGCAACGCCTCCGAAGGCTTCCACATCGCCAACATGGCAGGGAGCTGGATGAGCATCGTGAACGGATTCGGCGGCATGCGGCTGCGTAGGGGCGGACTTGCGACCGTCTGCGGTCGCACGAGTCATTCGAGCGAATCGTCCGCCCGACACTCGGAAGGCCGTGCCGGGCGCCAATCCTGCAAGCTGCACTTCAACCCGCGCCTGCCGCGCCAATGGAAGCGGCTCGCCTTCAAGATCAAGTTCCGCGGCCGCACCATCGCCATCGAGATGCGCCGCAGGCAGACCATCTTCCGGCTCGCAGGCAACCAGTTGGGGGTCGTTGTGGCGGGGCAGAACGTCCTGCTGCGGCCGGGACGCGAGGTGGTTGTGTGAGTTGGGCGATCAGGGGAGTGTTTTCGACACGAAGACACGAAGGACAGAACGGACGAAGAGAAAACGTCCAGCACAAGCCGGCAGCGTTTCCGCGTCCACTGTGTCCACTTGGTCCACTAAACGAAGTGTCGCGGAACGGGCAGTTCTTCGCCTTCTCCCTCCTATCCCGTTTATCCCATTCATCCCTGTTGATTTTCCTCGTCTTCTCCCTCCGATCTTGTTCATCCTGTTCATCCCTGTTTGTGGTCTTCCTCCCCTCTCAGCACTTCCCCACGAGGCAATGCAGCTTCACCACCTTCTCGATTTCGGTCTCGCTGAAGCCTGCCTCTTTCATCATGCGGAGCAGGCCGCTCTTGGTGTAGAAGTAGACGGGGCAGCCGCGCACGCCCAGGCGGATCTTGCGGACGGGTGCCCGCCACGTCCAGAAGCGCGGGAACGAGGCGATCACCTTGTCGCGGGTGACTTCGCGCATCTTGCGGAGGACGGGTGCGGCGTCGCGGATGTAGTCGAACAGCCCGATGCCGAAGGTGACGTCGAACTGCTCGTCGGGCTGGTAGTCGAGCAGGTCGCCGTGGACGAACGAGCAGCGGTCGGCCACGCCCTGCTCCTGGGCGTTTTGCCGGCAGAGCTGGAGCATGTTTTCGGAGATGTCCAGCCCCACCACCTTGCGGGCGCCGCGCTTGGCGAGCTCGATGGAGTACAGGCCGTTGCCGCAGCCGACGTCCAGGAACGTCCGCCCCTCGATCGGCTCGCAGTGCATCAGCGTATACTCGTACCGCAGGTACATGTCCTTGCGGAAGATCTTGTCGAGCCACACCGAGAGACCGCTCTTGTGGTGCGTGTAGATCCTCTGGAAGGCGTTTGCCTCGTCGTTCCAGTATCGCTGCTGCACGCGCAATTCGTCGCTCATAAGCCCAGAACCTCTCGCATGGTGGTGAACCGGAAATCGCTGAGGAGGCGATCGAGCCGTTTTTCGGTCTTTCCTAGATTATAGTAATGGCGGAACCGTTTGCCCAGAGATATCTTGAGGTACGGCTGGTTCGGATCGACCTCCCAGGGGTGGACGTAGAACACGAACGGCCGGCCGGCCGCGTTTACCTTGCGGATGGCGTACTTGAAGTAGAGGTAGGGGAAGATGCGGAAGTACGCTCCGCCGCTGCACGGGAGCCGCTTGCCGAAGACCTCGATCACCGACAGCGGGAATTCCGTGATCTCCGGCGTGATCTTGTAGGGGGCGAGCGGCGCGTCGACGATCCCGTAGTCGGGATGGAAGCCGATGGGGAAGACCGACGAGTCGTACTTGATCCCGTGGCGGGCGAGGATGTCGAGCGCCCAGAACGTGCTCTTCACCATGGTGAACGACGGCGCCCGGAATCCGATGATCTCGCCGGTGATGCCGCAAGTGCCGCGCAGGATTTCCAGCGTGCGGGTCATGTCGCGGTCGAACTCCTTCGGCTGCATCTCGGTGAGCACGGCGTGGCTGTAGCCGTGGGTGGCGATCTCGTGGCCGCGGGCAGCCACCTCGCGCACGATCTCGGGCACGCGCTCGGCGATGTAGCCCAGCACGAAGAAGGTGGCACGCACCTTGTGCCTGTCGAACATGTCGAGCAGCCGCGTGGCGCTCGCGACCACCCGCAGTTCGCAGGCCGCCCAGTCTTCCCGCCGAATCGCCTGGTTCAGGTTGTAGACGCTGAACCAGTCTTCGAGGTCGACGGTCATCGCGTTGCGGATCGGTGCTAGCGGTTGTTCCATTGGTCGGATCTTCTGAAGGGTCAACTTGACACGAAGGCACGAAGGAGCACAAAGAAGAGATGATGGGATGAAGCGATGAAGTGATGATGAGAAAGACCCTTCATCCCTTCATCTCCTCATCTCTTCCTCTCTTCATCTCTTCATCTTCCTCTTCTTCGTGCTCCTTCGTGCCTTCGTGTCGAAGCGATCTCTTCATGCCGAAGACAAACACGCCCCGGCTCATCGGGGCCGAGGCATTATATCATCACGATGGCAACATTATCCAGAAGTTTACTACTGTCCGTTCTTGCCCGTGATGGTCTTGAAGGTCCACAGGGCGATCTTGATGTCGGTCCGCCACGACATGGAGTTCACGTATGCCAGGTCGTATGAGAGCTTGGTGCGCACGTCGTCGATGGTCTCGTCGTATTTGTGCTTGACCTGGGCGAGGCCGGTGATGCCGGGCCGCACGGTGAGGCGCTCCTCGTAACGGGGGATGGAGCGTCGGAACTGGTTGACGAAAAACGGCCGCTCGGGCCGCGGGCCGATCAGGCTCATGTCGCCCCGGAGCACGTTGATGAGCTGCGGCAGCTCGTCGATGTGCGTCTTGCGGAGGAAACTGCCCAGCCAGGTGGTGCGGAAGTCATGCTCCTTGGCCCAGACCGGGCCGGTATTGTTCTCGGCGTTCACGCGCATCGTGCGGAGCTTGATGACGTTGAAGAGCCGGCCCCGCTTGCCCACGCGCACCTGCGTGTAAAACGCCGGGCCCCGCGAGGTCAGCTTCACCAATGCCGCGAAGAACAGAATGACGAGCCCGAGCACTATCAGCAGAATCGATGCCCCGATGATGTCGAGCGTGCGCTTGACTTCGGCAAATCCGCGCTTCAGGAATCTCCGTAGGAGCCCTGCTATGCCTCCTCCGAGAATGGCCATCGAGAGAGGTTCAGGCATTTTTGCGGTTCTCCGGGATCAAACTGCCGGTATTCAGCCTCAGGCCGCCCGGCGCCCGATATGGCGTCCTCAGACACGTAATCTGCCGGGTATACATGCAAAAACCGTGCCTAATGCGGCCATCCGATGGCGCATTCGCCGTAAGATGTTGTGCCGCAATCACTTACGCAAGCACATGCTCGTCATGTTCTGTACAGCACGGGAGGAAGCAGCGTTGCGACGATTGGACATCAGTTGAAGGCAAATCATGCGTAAGTGCTTGTGGCGCAAGGAACTTCGATCACGTTGCCCAAAATGAACGCATGTTCAGCCAACGCAACGTTTTTCCGGTCTTGCCGTGCTGGAAGAAAAGCATTTCCGGGTGCTATGCTCGCTCACCGCCCGGCGTGCCCGCTATTCCCACACATGAGCACTATACCACAGATTTGCGGGAAATTCAAGCGCGAGAATGCGCTTGCCCGGGATTGCAGCCGCATCGGCGGGCTCAGCCGACACCCAGCCAGCCTTGCTCCCTGTTCTCTTCTTCCGTTCTTCCGTGTCTTCCGTCGTCGAATCCCCGGATCCCCCTCTTCAGGATCTTCCCCGTCAGCGTGTGCGGCAGCTCGGGCCGGAAATTCACCTGGCGGGGCACCTTGATGCGAGTTAGGCGCTGGCAGCAGTGCTCGATCAGGTCGTCCGCGCTCGCCTGCAGGCCGGGCTTGAGCACGATGTAGGCCTCGGGCACCTCGCCGCGCGACGGATCGGGGGCGGGCAGCACCGCCGATTCCAGCACGGCAGGATGCGAATTCAGCACCGCCTCGATCTCGCCCGGGGCGATGTTCTCGCCTGCGGAGATGATCATCTCCTTGGCGCGGCCGGTGATCGAGAGATAGCCGTCGGCGTCGAGCACCGCGATGTCGCCGGTCCGCAGCCAGCCGTCGCGGATCGCTTGCCGCGTGTCGTCCGGGTGGTTGTAGTAGCCCGCCATCATGCAGTCGCCGCGAATCCACAGCTCGCCGGGCACGCCGGGCGGCCGGGCGTTGCCGTGCTCGTCGACGATACGCAGGGTCGCCCACGACAGCGGCCTGCCGACCGTCCCCGGCCGCATCGCATCGGGCGGGTTCAGGGTCACCACCGGCGACGTCTCCGTCATCCCGTAGCCTTCCAGCAGCGGCCGGCCGAATACCTTCTGAAACGCTTCGGCCGTGTCGTGCCCGAGCGCCTCTCCGCCCGATACGCAGAACCGCAGCCGCGATTCCACGGGCACTGTGCCGCCCGCCATCGCTGCGACCGCTGCGGTCGCCGCCTGCACGATGAATCTGTACATCGAAGGCACCGCGAAGATGCACGTGACGCCGCGCTCCACGATCAGCTTGAGCGCGGCCGTCGGCGCGAACTTCGGCAGATACACCCCGCACGCCCCCGTCAGCAGCGGCAGCAGCATCGTCGTCGTCAGCCCGAACGCGTGGAACAGCGGCAGCAGCCCCAGGCTCACGTCTGCGGGCGTGTAGTCCGCCGTCTCACGCGAGCTTTCCACGTTCACGACCAGGTTGCGGTGGGTAAGCATCACGCCCTTGGGCGGACCGGCCGTGCCCGACGTGTACAGCAGCGTGGCGAGGTCGTCCGGTCGAGCGGACGTTTTCGGCTGGAACGGCCGGCCATCCGGTTTCACGTCTTCCGCGCACAGCACGGCCGGCACCAACTTGCGCAGCGGACCGGCGAGCGGGCCGACGGCGATAATCGTGTCGAGCTCGGCATCCGCCACGATGGCGGCGAGCGTGGCCGGCTCAAGGAGGAAATTCAGCGGCACGGGCACCCTGCCCGTCATCAGCACGCCGAAGTACGCCGCCGGAAAGGCAGCGCACGCCGGGATCGCGATTCCCACGAACTGCCCCTTCGCCGCTTCGTCAACCGCCCGCGCCATCGCCATCGACCAGCCCGCGAGCTGGCGGTACGTGAGGGAAACGGAGGGATCGGCGACGGCGGGGGAATCGGGGCGTTCGGCGGCAGAGGAGAGGAAGCTTTCAATGATATTCATTCAGTGCTCCGGAAAGAAAAGAAAGATTCAACAGGGATGAATGGGATGAATGGGATAGGAGGAAGAGGATGTTCGGCGTTCGATGTTCGATGTTGAATGCTAGCCGTTCCGCCTCCCTCTTATCCCATCTATCCCATCCATCCCATTCATCCCTGTTAATATCTCTTCTAATGCCTCTTCTTCGTGCTCCTTCCTACCTTCGTGACTTCGTGTCAAAAACACACTCCCGAGCCTCGCTTCACATCTTCACCACCGCCACCCCGTATACGCCCAGCTCGATCGTCTCGCCGGTTTTCTTGCCGGTGATCAGCTCCTTCTTGCCGGCCGGCACGGGGACGGTCTTCTTCTCCTCGGTGTGGTTGATGATGAA
>DATKYA010000453.1:0-5369 GCA_035528775.1 Planctomycetota bacterium
CCACGGCGCCGCCCACCGACAGGCCGTAAATCTCCTTCACGCCGATGATCACGAGCACCCACGACCAGATTTCGATCAGCGGCAGCACCGGCACCGAGTAGAGCAGCGAGCCGGTGCTTCCCAGCAGTGAAAGCAGCAGCATGAACGGCGTGCACAGGATGAACGGCGCCGCCGCCAGCCCGAACGCCGCCAGGAATCGCCCGAAATTGCCGTAGCCCCCCATCAGGTTGGCCGCAGCGTGCATCAGCCCGCCCAGGAACAGCCACATCGCGAGCGCTGTGATCGTCACGAGCACCATGTAGCCGATCACGACCACCGGGGCCTTCGGCCCGGTCACCTGCGCCCGCATGAAGGCGAAGGCCACCGCATTGCTTGCCGCCGCACCTATCAGCATCGCGATACCCGTGCCGAGCGCCGGCGTCGTGCGAATCCTTCGCATCGCAGCAGTCGGGTGCGTTATCAGTGCGTAGGCGATCTGTGCGTTCACGTCACAAGTCCTTTTGCGAATTCCCTCAACTCTTACCTCTTCGCCCTCAACTCTCAACTCTTAACTCTCTTAACTTTGAACTTTGAACTTTGAACTCCCAACTCTTGACTTTGAACTCTTAACTTTGAACTACTTCAGCACTCCCCCCGGCAGGTACAGGTATTCCAGCCGCATCGTGGTGACGCTGTTGAGTGCTTGGGTCGTGGTCTCGCTCATGCTCTCGGTCGGGCCGGATGAAAGCAGCTCGCCTCCGATATACTGCAGGATATCGCCCAACTGCATCCTGGTGCTGATCTCCGGTGCATCGGCGGGCAGGCGGGCGAGCCGCTTCGCCTCATCGATGGCGTCCTGGAAGTTGCCCAGCCCGTCGATCAGCCCCAAATCCTTTGCCTCCGTACCGATGAACACGCGGCCGTCGGCCAGACTGCGGAGTTTCTCGACGGCCTGCTCGTCCGTCGCGGGCGGCTCCGCGAGGTTCGTCGGATCTCGCATCTTCTCCTTGATCGCGCTCAGCCTGCTGGCCTTCACCGCGCTGAAGAACTGCTCGTATATCTTCGCGATCTCGTTCTGGAAATACTGCTCTTCTTCCGGATTCATATCGCGAAGCGGCGAGCCGGCATCTTTCATCTTGCCGCTCTTCAATACCTTGGTCCTGATTGCCAGCTTGTCCTGCAGCAAGCCCTGGATGTTGGGGAAAATGGCGATCACGCCCACGCTTCCGACCATCGAGCCGGGGTTGGCGATGATCTTGGTGGCCCCGCACGCCGCGTAGTAGCCGCCGGAGGCGCACAGGTCCGATACCGATGCAACCACCGGTATCCCCTTCTGCTTCAGCCTGAACACCTCCTGGTAGAGCTCCTGGCTGGCGGCCACGCTGCCGCCCGGGGAGTTCACCCGCAACACAATCGCCTTCACCTGCGGATGCTCGCCCACCTCCTTGAGCTTTTCCACCACGCCGTCGGCCTCGCCGTACCGCCCGCCAAATCCGGGCTCGTCGGCGCTCCGGATCGGCCCGAACAGCGGCACCACCGCGTAACCGTTGGCGCCGCCGAACAGGATCGGCATCTCCCTGCCGCCCCGCTGCTCCGGGGCCCTCAGCGTCGACATCACTGCCACCACGATCGAGGCAATGAACAGAATTGCCAGAAATCCTACGACCAGCTTTTCTTTCATCGGCTCATCATCCTTGCAAGTGACGGCGGCCGTCAGTGTCCATCATGCACGGAGGAACAGGGCGGGCAAGCGCGGCTCGTGCAGGCGGACGCCGCATTCCCCGCCTTTCCCATCGTCTCCATAAATATCGGGGCATGGCGCATGCCGCGACACAACGTGACGTATCTTCAGTATAGTGCGGAAACGCAGGAAAATCAAGGACAAAAAAGCGTGGCTTACCCGGCCGGAGATGCGGCTTTTCGGGCCTTGCGACGGCCTTACGCCTTACCGGCGGCGACCTCGATTGCATCCCGCAGGTCAATCGTCCCCGCGTACAGCGCCTTGCCTATGACCGCCCCGCTCACCTTGGTTTCCCTGAGCCTGCGGATGTCGTCGAGCGATGCCACTCCACCCGATGCGATCACCGGCACCGGCACCTCGTCGGCGAGAGTGGCAGCGGCGGCAACGTTCACACCCGTCAGCATGCCGTCGCGCGCGATATCGGTAAAAATGACCGCGCACACACCCGCTTCGGCCATGCGCCTTGCGAGATCGCCGGCCGTGACGTCCGAGCCTTCCGTCCAGCCTTCAACGGCCACCATGCCGTCGCGAGCGTCGATGCCCGCCGCTATCTTGCCGGAATGGCGCCGGCACAACTCGGTGATCCATTCCGGACTGGCGGCCGCTCGCGTGCCGATTATCGCCCGCGTCACGCCGAGCTTCACCACTACGTCAACGTCGGCAGAGCTGCGCAGCCCCCCGCCGAACTCGATCGGCACGTCCACCGCCCGGCGAATCGACGCCAGCACCTGGATGTTTTGCGGCTTCCCGGCAAACGCCCCGTCGAGATCCACCACGTGGATCATCTCCGCGCCCGCCTCCTGCCACTGCTTTGCCACTTCCACCGGATTCGCCGAATACACCGTCTCGCTGTCCTTCGCTCCCTGAACCAACCGCACGCACCTCCCCGCCTTGATGTCGATAGCAGGAATGACGATCATTTCGCTCTCCGTGTTCTCTATCAATGCCCCAGAGTGAACTGATCCTTGTGCCAACTCAACAATTCTAACGTCATTCCGGCCAATATTCAAGCTTTTCCGAGCTTTTTTTCGCTTCTGGCAGCGCACAAAATGGAGAAAGTGGACGCAGTGGACGCAGTGGACGCAGTGGACGCAGTGGACGCAGTGGACGCAGTGGACGTAATGGACGTAATGGACCAAGTAGACGGTTCGATGTTCGGCTTTCTCTTCACCCCACCACCCCACCACCCCACCTCTCCATCACCCCACCTCCTCACTTCCCCGCTTCCCCATTTTCGCCTTTTCCCTGCATCCTCCCGTCTTTACCCACGGGCGCACGCGGCCCCCGCAGGCCATTACAACGTATTACGTTCGATCCCCCATCATCGTTGATTCGGGGCGGTGCCGGACGTACAATCGGGTAATGACTTGCTCCGCACAGAAAGGCGCAACGATGAACAGACGCGACGGATTCACCCTGGTGGAACTGCTCGTGGCGGCGGCCGTCATCCTGCTGCTTGCGGGCCTGCTGCTGCCCACGCTGATGCGTGCCAAGGAAGGCCAGCTCGTCCGCAACTGCCGGGCGGAGATCGAGTACCTCAACACCGTCCTCGAGCAGTACAAGAACGATTTCGGCGATTACCCCCCGTCGCGGCTGGTCCGCCTGGGAGCACAGGCCGGCCTTCTCAACAACGAAGGCAACATGGCACTCGCCCGCCATCTGGCAACCACGCGTGGCAACGGTCCCTACCTCCGGTCCTACATGCTTGCCAATCCCGACAAGCTGAAGGTGACCAGCGTGGTAGCGGCGGAGAATGATCTTTCCGACCCCCGGTCGCTCGAGTGGGCCTTCATGAAACCCAATGACCCCCGCACGATTGACGACCACTACCGTGAACTGCTCGACCCTTGGGAAATGCCTTACATTTATTTACATAATCGCGACTACGGTTCCGATAAGAAGGATGTCTATACTGTTGAAGGCTGGAATGCCAACGGCGGGTTCAAATCGCCCAGCACTGTAACGGCTGTCTGCAAGCGCGACGACAACGGGACCCCCATCGACGGTGATTACCAGCAGCCTCATTCATTTCAACTGTGGTCTTGCGGCCCGAACCGAACCAACGACGGCGGCACGGGCGACGACATCATTTCGTGGTGAACTGATGCGGCAACCCCGGCACATCCGCGCCTTCACGCTCGTCGAACTCCTCGTGGTGATCGGCGTCATCTCGATCATCATGTCGATCGGCGTGGGCGCCTACATCAGCATGAACAAGGACCTCGCGTGGCAGGCGGCCGTCACCACGGTCAGCTCATTGCTCACGGCCTGCCGCAACGACGCCACCGCCGACCGCGCCCCCACCTCCCTCGTGATCGTCACCGAGCCTGTGCCCGACGAGCGCGACATGCCCCCCGGCATGGCCCTCTGCAAGGAGATCTATGCCGTCAGGCTGCGGCGCGTTGGAACGTGGCATTTTGAGCCACTTGAGAAATCCGGCGAGGCCGATCTTGCCACCGCGCTCACGGGCGCCTTCGGCCAGACCGCCGACGCCACCGGCATGGACGAGACATCCCTGGTCGACGGCAAGTACGGCAAGGCACTCGACTTCCTGCGCTGGATCGAAGCCGCGGGAGCCGTCGATGAGGCACTCCCCGCACCACAACTGACCTGCGCGAAGATCCCCGCCTACAACATCCGTGAAGGCATCCGAATCTCCGCCTGGGTCCGGCCCGAGCTGGCCCCGCAATCGATTTCCGATCCCGGCCTGCTCACGTACGTCATTGCCGCAAAGCCCGCGGCGGCCGGTCAGGCAGGAGTCGGCGACGGCGAGCCCGTCTATTCCCTCAAGCTCGCCCTCGACAGCGGCGCCCAGCTCTTCCGGCTCGTCGGCGGCGTCCGGCTCGACGAAAGCCGCACGTTCGAGACCTGCACTCCACCCATGATCCGCCCGAGCGAGTGGACACACGTGGCAATGCTCTACGTCCCCGGAGATTACGTGAAACTTTTCGTCAACGACGAGCCGCTCACGCCGCAGCACGGCATCGAACACCTTCCCGACGAGAGTGCCAAACCGCCGGGAGACGGCCTCATCCGCCGCTCCGGCGAATCGCTGCTCATCGGGTCCGACGGCACCAACGGCTTCCACGGGACCATCGACGAGCTCACCATCGACGCGATCACGACCTCCGACCGCCGGACGATTCCCGGCAACGTGCTGGTGAAGGTTGAAAACTGCCCCACCAACGGGAACGTCCATCGTATCGCCTTCGACCGTTCCGGCCGGCTTGACGCGGGCCCCGGCGGCAATTTGCCCCTGATCACTATCTGCTCCACCGGCAGCCCCGTGGCCACGATGATCAACGTGGAGAAGAGCGGCGCCCTCCGCATGTGGCAGGCCACGCGAAGCAGATAGGAAGGCAAGAAGTTAAGAAGTTAAGAAGGCAAGAAGATAAGAAGTAGAGGAACGAAGAAGCAGAAAGTCGGAGATGATCCGGACCCTGCAGCCTGTAGCCTGTAGCCTGCATATGATGCTGAACCGCAAATCCGAACGAGCGTTTGCACTGCTGATGGTGGTGCTGATCCTGACGGGCCTGCTGATCATCGGCGTCCCGTTCGCGGTGTCGATGCGCCTGTCGAGCAGCCGCGCGAGGACGACCCTGGCGGGCGCCCACGCCCGCTACGGCGCCGAGGGCGCATTCAATCATGC
>DATKYA010000454.1:0-5371 GCA_035528775.1 Planctomycetota bacterium
GGTGATGCTGCGGCGGCGCGTGCCGATCCTGCCGCTGCGCGAGACGGCAGTGTTCTTCGCCAAGCTCGCGGTCGTCTGCGGAGCGTTCGGCGCGACCGTCTACTACTCCTATCGCGTGCTGGATCGCTCCTTCCCCATCGAAGACTACAAGCGCGGCGACGTGATTCTCGACACGTTCAATGCCGAAACTAGGGGTTGGTCAAGCCGCGACGCCAGCGATCTTAGGATTGCGGATGCGGGCAACCGCCAGGCGCTCGAAATCAGCTACAAACCGCTGTCGCGGCGCGAGGTAACCGTCGAGCATGAGCTGGACCAGTTCTTGCTGGAGGGCGTGAGCCGTCTGTCGTTCTGGTGCAAGGCATCGGAAGCGGGGAAGATCGCGTTGGAATTGTCGGGCCGGTGGGGGAAGTGGCGTTCCGACATCCTACAGGTGGGCACCGAATGGCAGCAGCTCGCGGTCGATGTCGCCCCACGCGGCCGTGTCCGTCGCCTCACCATCGTGATCCCGAAAGGCGAGAATCGCGAACAGCGGCAGTTGTTTATTGACGATATCAAGTTCATGCGAAACGGAGGCGCTGATATCGTCGTGGATTATTTCGGCCAGCCTTCGACCCTATGGGAGCCTTGGCAGGACCCGCGGTCACAAGGCGTAATGGTTGGCCAGCTTGTGGTTGACGAGATCGATGGTGAACAAGGATCCGCCGGCGTGGCTGAACGGGGACTGCTGCTGTACGACGGCCAGGTAGCGAGAAACGCAGTTCGCGCATGTGAGCAGGAGTACGATCTTTCGGGCACGGATGGCCTGCGGTTCAAGGTAAAGGCAACGGTACCCGGTACGCTGCGCGTACTGTTGGGCGATGCCGAATACGCATTCGAAAAGACCGTGCGTGTTGAGGAGACCGAAGGCAGGAAGACCTTCACGATTCCGTTTGGGGAATTCTCGGTCGTAGGTGAAGCTCCCGGGCAAGGAGAGCCGTTTGACACTGCCCGCCTGACCGGCATCGTTTTCGGTTTCATCCCCGATCCCGGGGCAGCCGAAGGCAAGGTTTGGCTGGACAACCCGACCTTCACGGTCCACCGGGGGCCGGCCGGGTTGAACCTGAGATATGAAATCGTCAAACTTCTCTGCGTGGCGATCCCGTGCGCGTTGGGCGGAATCGTGCTGATTGCGTTCATTTTCATTATGCGGATCGAAGAAGGCAGGATGGTGCTGGACTGGATGCTGGAGCAGGGCCGGGCGAAGCTGGCCTCACGCCTCCGCAAACGAGCATCGGCAACGAACGGGGATCAATCACATGGCTAAAGTTGTCTTGGCTTATTCGGGCGGACTGCACACGACCGTCTGCACGCACTGGCTGCGGCACGAGAAGAACATGCGCGTCATCGCCGTGGCCGTCGATCTCGGCCAGAAGCAGAGCCTGCGCGATGAAGCCGATCGCGCCATCGCCGCTGGCGCCGATAGTGTACACATCATCGACGTGCGCGAAGTCTTCGTGAAAGACTTCATCTTCAAGGCCCTCAAGGCCAACGCTCGCACGCAGTCTGGCTACCTGCTCACCAGTGCGCTGGCCCGGCCCGTGATCAGCAGGGAGCTCGTGAAGATCGCCCGCGAGGAAAACTGCCGGTTCATCGCTCACGGCGCCCGCGGTAACCGCAACGACCACGTGCGTTTCAGGAACTGCATCTCCGCACTCGCACCCGAGATGACCATCATCGCGCCGCTCGCCGAATGGCGGATGAAGACCCGCGAAGAAGAAGTCAAATACGCAATGCAGTTCGGCATCCCGATCGACCCCGGCCGCCCCACGTCCGTCGGCTGCGACCGCAATCTGTGGGGGGCCGTCATCCGCTGCAACGTGCTCGGCGACACCTGGACCGATGCCCCGGCCGACCTGCCGTACCAGTACACCGTGAATCCCGAAGACGCCCCGGATTCCCCGGAAAACGTCGAAATCCAGTTCGAGCAGGGGCTTCCGGTCGCGCTGAACGGCCAGCCGGTGAAGCCGCTGAATCTGCTCGAAACGCTCAATTCGACCGGCGGCAGGCACGGCGTCGGCAGGTTGTACGCCGTTGAGGAGACCCTCGCCGGCACGCGCAACCGCAACGTCTACGAAGCACCGGCCGCCACCATCCTGTATGCCGCCCACGAAGCACTCGAGCTGCTCGTGATGCGCCGGCTGCTCGTCCGATACAAAGAACTGCTCGGCCGCAAGTATGCCGACCTGATCTTCCGGGGGGAATGGTTCGACGAATTCCGCGACTGCCTCGACGCGTTCTTCGACAAGTCGCAGACCAACGTGACCGGCAGCGTGCGGCTGAAGCTCTACAAAGGCAACTGCCTCGTGGTCGGCAGGAAATCCGAGTTCTCGTTGTTCGCGGCCACCCCCGAAACCACTGAGCAGGTAGAAGCGTGACAAACGATGAACGATGAACGATGAACGATGAATGGCAGACGGCCGCCCGCCACATCTTGCTGATTGCGCAGCTTCATCTCCCCGTTTGCGATTGATTGATTTGCCATGAAAGCAGAAATCATCTCGGTAGGCGATGAGTTGACGGTCGGGATGATCGTCGACACGAACAGTGCCTATCTGTCGTCGAAGCTGGCGGGCATTGGCATTCCGGTCACGCGGCACACGGTGGTGGGCGACGACTTGGATGCGGTCGTCGACGCCGTGGGCGGGGCGACGCGTCGTGCCGACCTCGTGCTGGTGAACGGCGGGATCGGGCCGACCGTCGACGACGTGACGCGGCAGGCTATTGCGGCGGTCGCCGGCACCGGCATGACATTGGATGCCGAATGGCTGGAAGTGATTCGCGGAATGTTTCGCCGCCGCGGGTTCACCATGCCGGAGAGCAATGCCGTCCAGGCGATGATCCCGTCCGCCGCCACGCGCATCACCAACCCATGCGGCACGGCGGCCGGCTTCTTCCTGAAGATCAACAGCTCCGAGGTTGCCATCTTCCCCGGCGTGCCCGGCGAGCTGCGGGCGATGTTCGAGCAGGAATACCTGCCCCGGCTGGTGCAAGCAGCCCCTACGGGCAGGGTGATCGTCACCCGCTCGCTCAAGTGCTTCGGCATGCCCGAATCGCTGATCAACGAGAAGATCCGGCACCTGATGGGCCCGGGCAGGAATCCCCTTGTCGGCCTGCTGGCGAAGGATGCCGTCATCAGCGTGAAGATCACCGCCGACGCGGACGCCGAGGCCGCGGCTCTCCTGATGATCGGCGACATCAAGCGCCAGGTTCGCGGCATCCTCGGCGACGAGACTGCCACGCCGCCCGGGCCGATCTTTGGTGAAGATGACGATGGACTGCAGCACGCAATCGCCCGCCTGCTGACCGATCGCAGGTTGAAGATCGCGACAGCCGAATCATGCACCGGCGGCCTGATCGCGAAGCGCCTGACCGACGTCTCCGGTAGCTCGAACTACTTCATGGGCGGTATGGTGAGCTATTCGAACGAGGCGAAATCGATCTTCATGGGAGTGCCGGAGAGCCTGTTTGCCGAGGTGGGGGCGGTCAGCCCGGAAGTCGCCCGCGCCATGGCGGAGGGAATCCGCGCCCGGCTGCACACCGACCTGGGGCTGTCGGTCACCGGCATCGCCGGCCCGACCGGTGGAACACCGAAGAAGCCGGTCGGCCTCGTCTACGTTGCCCTTGCGCATTCCAGCGGGACGGAGATCCAGGAGCTTCGCCTGACCGGCACGCGCGACGAGATCAGGGACAGAAGCGCGAAATGGGCGATGAACATGGTGAGAACCGCAGTTGCAGGCATCAAGCATGACCGGTAGACAATGAAGACATTCAACAGGGATGAATGGGATGAATGGGATAAGAAAGAGGAAAAAAACGGCAGGAAGAAGAAGGGCGGGAATGGACCCAACGAAGATGCTTCTTCTTTCCTATCCCATTCATCCCATTCATCCCTGTTGAACCATCTTCCTCCTCGTTTCCTATTTCATCATCTTCCCGCTCTGTTCGATCAGTCGCACGATCGCCTTCTCGATGGCTGCGTCGGTCTTGCCGATCTTCACGTTCTCAAACACGAACCAGTGCTCCACGTGCTGAACGGCCTTGCCGGGTTCGAGGGTGGCGAGCGGGCCGACCGATTCCACCTCAAGCATGTCGGCGTTGGTGAACGTTTCGAAGGAGCAGCCGAAGTCGGGATATTCGACGTTGGCAACGTGGGCGAAGCGCTTGAGGAAAAGCGTGCCCTTCAGGGCGTATGCGGCCCAGCCATCCTGCAGTGCGAGGCCGACTTTCTGCGGCTTCCTGGCCTTGGTGTCCTGCCTGAGTTGGATGTACCGCTGGCCCCAGGTCCAGCGCTTGTCGGCCATGTTCGTGTAAGGCCACAGCACGATGGGCCGCGCGGGGAGCAGGCTTTCCTCGTGGGATGAATAGGGGGCCTGGGGGATGATCGCCACGCCGCCGGGCGCCATCACCGAGAGCGCCCACGGGGCGAGCTTGACCGGCCACAGGGTGCGGTTCGTCAGCCGGTGCACCACCTTCACGTGCGGCTTCGCCGGGTCCAGCGTGATCTCCATCTGCTTCTGGATGCCGGTGGTCGTTTCGACCATCTGGAGCGTACGGAGGCCGTTCTTGATTTCGCTGATCTGCACGGGGAGGTTGTCGGGAAAGTAGGTGCGCGGCTTGGCCTCGGGCGAATGCCACAGGCGGTGGCCGCCGCAGATTCGCCATTCGTCGCCGCCGGTCTTGCCCATCATCGAGGCGAATTCCTTGAAGAGGTTCTGGCCGTTTTTCGGGGCGAGTCGAATCACTCGCGGCCCCACGTCGCCCGTCACGATCAGTTCGATCGAGCGGTTCGCCAGCCGGTAGCAGTTGTCCCATCCGCCGTATGCGATTCTGTCCATGTGCAAATCTCCCGCGATTCGGACGTTTGAATGGACGTAATGGACTGAATGGACTCAGTGGACTCAGTGGACGCGTGTGCTGCCGTCCTCGGCCCAAAGCCCATAGTTCAAAGCATGGAGACGAAGCCATAGTGGTTTCGGCCTCGTGCCGCGCTATGTCTTATGTTCAATGCTCCGTTGATATTGTTCTACCCCATTCAGGCCGTGTTTTCAAGTCGAAAGCGTTTCCCCCTCATCTTATCTTCCCGTCCTCCCGTCCTCCGGTCCTTCCCTCACCGCGCCTTCACCATTCCTTTCTGCTGGCTGTTGTAGATACGCCAGTAGTAGCCGCGGTTGGCGAGCAACTGCTCGTGCCTGCCTTCCTCGACGATCCGGCCTTTGTCGAGCACCACGATCTTGTCGGCCTTCATCGCCATCGAGGCGCGATGGGTGATGACGATCGACGTCCGGCGGTGCAGCACGCGCTGGAGCGTCTGCTGGATGCGTGCCTCGGTCTC
>DATKYA010000455.1:0-2076 GCA_035528775.1 Planctomycetota bacterium
ATCGGCTGGCACACCCAGACGTAGTCGCGCTGGCAGTCGTTTTCGCACAGCAGGTAGCGCATCGGGCCAACCATACCCTCGTGAAACGCTGGCCGTGCAGGCCCGATCACGTTCACGATGAGGTCCACGCCGTCAAGGCCCGTGAACCGCGCCCGCCCGCCTTTCACCGCCACCGATTTCGACAGGCAGTTGATCCGCAGTTGCGACCGATACACGCTGAGCTCGATCCGATCCCACACGAAGACGTAGCGGTTGTGCGCAAACAGGATGTGGCGGAAGTAATCGACGGGCACGATGTGAACGATGTTGCGCCAGTTGTTGTGGCGGACGTTGTTCATCGACAGGTCACAGACCACGTAGTCGAAATCGTCGCCCAGCACAACGGCCCGCTCGGCCGCCCGCCGTTCCATGCCCGTGCCGCCGTTCCAGTCGGGCCCAAACGTGACGACGTTGTGAACCTGCGTGGCACTGCCGTGGACGAAGCTGCCGCCAGTCGCTTCCGTGGTGCCGTGATAGCCGAAGTCGGGGATCAGCAGCGACCCGCGCGTGGTGACGCTGAAATGGCCGTGGTCAAACCCCCAGTGATGGGTGGCCCGGCCGCTGCGAACGAAGATGCTGGTTTCGCTGGGCAGGCCGACGTCCGCCCGCAGCACCGGCCCGACGTTCGCGAAGTTCCGCGACTGCAGCTTGAGGTCGCGGGCCTTCGGATCGAGGTCCTGGATGTACAGGAACTCGAAGCTGGGCATGTGCATGCCCCACAACGGGCGGCCGCACTCGTTCCACGCGGCCAGCAGGCGGTCGGACAGCCGCCGGTTGTGCTCGCGCACTTCCCACGCGGCGTGGGCGACCAGCGGCAGCAGGCGAGCCTCGGCGCAGTTGTGCCCGGTATCGCCGATCGCCGGCCAGAAGCGCGTCAACCCCGGCTCCGTCTTTCCCTGCGGATGCACGATCCCCTCGACGGTCGCCTTGCGCGGTGCTCCGAGGTAATCGACGAAGCAGTTCATTGCGTTCTGGAAGCGCTCGTCTGCGTAGAAATCGCGTACGCCCTGCCGCCTCAGCACGCTTGCGAGGTGCAGCATGTTGTGGAAGAGGTGCGAGAAATACCCGAGCGATTCCTCATACACGCCCCCCGGGTGGAAATGGAAGGTGAGCTGCGCGTCGAGCTGCCGAGTGGCCTCATCCATCCATTCGCGCGACTTCGGGTGCCGCCGGAAGACCGCACCGAACAGCCCGAGATTGTAGTAGACGTCCGTCTGGAAGTTCGGCGTGCCGAACACGTCGCTGTATTGCTCAATCGTGGCCCAGTTGCGGATTGACCGGGGGTGATCGGGCGGCCAGTAGTTCTGGTGCGACGGGAAGAGGGCGTCTTCCGCTGTTGCGTATGCAAAGAACAGGAATATCCGGAGCAGCCGCTCGGACTCGGCGTCGGTGAGCACGCCGGCCGCGACGCAGGCCTCATAGTAGACGGCATCGGGGCCGAGGCCGCGATTGGCGACCGCGCAGATCGCGTCGGCCAGGAAGCCGCTGCCCAGGGCGAGGGCGAGCTTGCCCTCCATTTCGGCGATGATGGCATCGGCGAGGAGCCGGGCCGCCGTCGTGTCGCCCTCCATGACCCACCGGGCGTACAGCGCCGCCGTGCGACGCTCGGATGTCTTCTCCGCCAGCAATTCGGCGATCTTCGGGAACGTCCGCGACCTCCTGATTTCGTGCTCGTTTTTCGTGAGCACTGAAAGCGGGAAATCGCCAGGTGCGAGCGCACCCGAGTCGAGGTCGAGCCGCCGGACCCAGTCGAGCGGCAGATCGTTGATCTTGCGATGCCAGAGGCAGAGGATGGGGACTTCGCGGACCTCGCCGCCGTGCTGGAAGCGATGCACGCGCGAGGCTTCGGCGCGATCAAGAACGAACAGGCACCACGAGCGCGTGCCGCGCTGCAATCCGCCGCGAGCAGTGACCATCCTGCCCTCGCCGCACTCGAACTGCAGGGTGGAATCCGCCGGATACTCCCACTCCCACGGCTTGTGCCCCATCACCACGAGGACGTCACGGTACGGCTCCAGGCCGGTGTCGCAGATTCCG
>DATKYA010000456.1:0-5374 GCA_035528775.1 Planctomycetota bacterium
CTGCTCGAGGATCTGGCGGAGTTCGGCGCGCCCGTGATCCTCTTCTCGGGCGGAGAACCGCTGCTGCGGCCCGATCTCTTCGACCTCGCCGCACGCGCCACCGCGCTCGGCATGCGGGCGGTCATCTCTACCAACGGCACGCTCATCACGGAGCAGACCGCCGGCAGCCTCCGGGAGATCGGCCTGAGCTACGTGGGCGTGTCGATCGACGGAAGCCGCAGCGTGAACGACCGGTTCCGCGGGTGTGACGGCGCCTTCGACAACGCCATCCGCGGCATCCGCAACTGCCTGCGAGCCGGGATCAAGGTCGGCCTCCGCTTCACCATCAACAAGCGCAACGCCGCCGAAATCCCTGCCGTTTTCTCGATCCTCGAAGAGGAAAGCATCCCCCGGGTGTGCTTCTACCACCTGGTCTACGCCGGCCGGGGCACCGAACTCATCAACGAAGACACCGACCACGAAGCCACCCGCCAGATCGTCGACCAGATCATCGACGAGACCGCCCGGCTCCACGCCAAGGGCCTGCCCAAGGAGGTGCTGACGGTGGACAACCACGCCGACGGCCCCTACCTCTACCTGCGAATGCTCCGCGAGGTCAATCCCCGCGCCTCCCGGGTGCTCCAACTCCTCCGGATGAACGGCGGCAACTCATCCGGCCACGGCATCGGTTGCGTTTCGTGGGACGGCTCCGTCCACGCCGACCAGTTCTGGCGGCACATTTCGTTCGGCAACGTGACGCAGCGCCGGTTCTCCGAGATCTGGACGGACACGTCGAACCCGCTGATGGCAAAGCTGAAGGACAAGCGCCCGCACGTAACGGGCCGCTGTGCCGCGTGCCGGTTCCTCGATATCTGCGGCGGAAACTTCCGCGTCCGCGCCGAGGCCGCGCACGGCGATCTGTGGGCGCCCGATCCGGCATGCTACCTCACCGATGCCGAGACCGCCGGCGCCCCGGATGCATCGGACACGCGCAACGAGCAGCCGCTGCAATCACCCGGGGGCGGAGCAAGCCAATGAGCACCGCGAGTTCCCATCACCACGAGAATCCCAACACCCCGCACCTGATCGCGTGGGAGGTAACGCGGTCGTGCATGCTCGCGTGCAAGCACTGCCGCGCCGCCGCACGCAGCACCCCTTACGAGGGGGAGCTGACCACCGGCGAATGCCTGGCGCTGCTCGACAATATCGCCTCTTTCGCCAAGCCGATCATCATCCTCACCGGCGGCGAGCCGATGCTGCGGCCCGACATCTATGACATTGCATCGCACGCCCGCGACCTTGGGTTTTCCGTGGCGCTCGCCCCGTGCGGCATGCTGCTGAACGACCAGACCGCGACGCGCATCCTGCAAGCCGGCATCCGACGCATCTCGATCTCGATAGACGGAGCCACCGCCGCATCGCACGATTCCTTCCGCGGCGTGCCCGGCGCATTCGATGCCGCCATCAACGGCATCGCCGCCGCGAAGCGAGCCGGCCTCGACTTCCAGGTCAACACCACCATCTGCCGCCACAACCTCGGCGAGATGTCCGATATCCTCGACCTCGCGGTGACGCTCGGAGCCTCGGTATTCAATCCGTTCCTGCTCGTGCCGACCGGCCGCGGCAAGGACTTGGCCGACCAGGAGATCAGCCCGCAGGAGTACGAGCGCACGCTCCGCTGGCTGGCCCGGCAGGAGCGGCCCGATATCCGGGTCCGTGTCACCTGTGCGCCGCACTACCAGCGGATTGTCCGCGAAGTCTCCGCCAGCTCCGGCCGCCACCAGCACGGCAGAGGCTGCATGGGCGGAAAATCATTCGCCTTCATTTCCCATCGCGGCATCGTGCAGATCTGCGGGTTCCTCGACGTCGAGTGCGGCGACGTCCGCCGCGAGAATCTCGATTTCAGGAAAATCTGGGAAACCTCTGACGTCTTCCTCCGCCTGCGCGACGTGCATTCGTACCGCGGGCGCTGCGGGCGCTGCGAGTACCACAGGGTGTGCGGAGGCTGCCGCGCCCGGGCACACGCCCTCACCGGAGACTACCTGGCGGAGGAGCCATTCTGCGTATACCAGCCCCGGCGGAAATCCGCACCGGACGGCCACGGGCGAAATCGAAATAGGCGAAATAGGGGACAGGCACCGTTTTTCGCAGGCTGCCTCAATGACGCGCGTGTCCTGCCGCTAGCCGAAAAACGGTGCCTGTCCCCTATTTCCCTCGACGAAGCCGACGAGAGAATCCTGTCCGTCGTCCAGACCGCCCTGCCGGTTGACGAGCAGCCATACGATGTGCTGGCGCAGCAGTTGGGCATGACGGAGGATGACGTGATGGCGCGGCTGGCCCGCCTTCGCTCGGGGGGCGTGGTTCGGCGGCTGGGGCCGGTGTTCGAGTCGCGCCGCCTCGGCTACGCATCCACGCTCGTCGCCGCACGAATCCCGGAGCACCGCCTCGCCGACGTTGCCGAGGAAGTGAACCGCATCCCCGGCGTCACTCACAACTACCGCCGTGAGAACCACTATAACCTGTGGTTCACACTCACGGCTCCTTCGGACGGCGAGATCGAACGCATCCTCGAGGGCCTCCGCCAACGAACCGGGATCGCCGAGTTCTTCAGCCTCCCCGCGATCACCGTCTACAAGATACGGGTGAATTTCCCTATGGGATCCGGTCGCCCGTGCCTTTCGGTGGGGGCGGACGGCGTCCGCCCTGACGAGGGCACAGACCGTGTGCCCCTACGGGTAGCGGACGACGGCGTCCGCCCTGACAAGGGCACACACCGTGTGCCCCTACGGGAAGCCGACCGCAACCTTGTTCGCCTCCTGCAGCGCGATCTCCCGATCACGCGGCGGCCCTTCGACCGCGTGGCCGGCGAACTCGGCCGCTCGCCGAGGGAGGTCGTTGAGCAGATCAGGCACTGGTGCACCGCCGGCCTCATCCGGCGGTTCGGTGCGGTCATGAATCACCGCCAGCTCGGCTTCACCGCCAACGCGATGTGCGTTTTCGGTGTGCCGCCGGATCGCATCGATACCATCGGCCACCGGCTCGCCGAGCATCCGGAAGTCTCCCACTGCTACCGCCGCCCGCCGCTGCCCGACTGGAGCTACAACCTGTTTGCCATGATCCATGGGCAGTCATGCGAGGAGGTGACCGCACTGGCCGAACGGATGGCCCGTGAGCAGCACATTGCCGACTACGCCGTGCTGTTCTCCACAAACGAGTTCAAGAAAACGTCCATGGAGTATTTCGCGGAGAAGGACTGATTCCGTCCGAGCGGATAGCGAACTTGAGTGGCAGTACGGTCATGCGGCGCCTCCACGCCGGAAATCAGTTCATCGCTGAACTCGTCGTCCTCCCTGCACCTGTACGCGCCGGCGTTCCGTGCCGGTCTGCGGCGGCGTTTTTCGATGTTCTCTTCATCCCATCATCCCATCATCCGCCGAGCCGCTGTTGCCGATCACGCCGCGAAACTCCAGCTCGACGGCCAACGCGGACGATGCGAGCGCCCCCAGCAGCACGCCGATGCGGATCACGTTCACTATGCACCTCCTATTCAAACGGCAGCACGCCCCAGTTTGCACTCACCACGCGAACCTCGCTGGGGATGTCGAACGTGATGGCGGTGTCCTTGTTGAACAGATAGCCTCGCCGCGCGGTCCTCGTGCCGGCGGCATCGCTGCTGAGCACGCCTATGTCTCCCTGCATCAGCGTGTTGGGCTTGGGAGCAGTCAGGCCGAGCACTTTCCACGGGATTGCCGCCTCGAACCTGCAGCCTTTGGCCTGCCTGGTGATCTTGCAGGCAAAATACATCGGCATTAAGCGACCATCCCCGTGTAGAGACGTGCCGGTGGCACGTCTCAGACGCCCGACCGTCTTCGGTCGGCACCCACACGGGGCGTCTCTACACATCGGCATTCCCGCCTCCATCCTCGTTTTGAGATGGTTTCTCAGCTCGACTTTTGCCATTTTCCGCGGTGCAACCCTGAGATCACCAAGGTTCTCGGCAAATGGCTTGGGACTTTTTGAACACCATCGGTTTTCGAGGCTGTTCAAAAACTCGGCAAGCTCGTAACTGCTTGCTGTATATGGGCTTTTCCACTTGCTTCAAAATGGCAATAGTCGAGCTAAGCGATGATGGGATGGAGCGATGATGGGATGGCGGGCGGCGAGATGGCCTTTCACACCATCCCGCCGCCCCTGCGTTCATCGTTCATCCTTCATCGTCCATCGTTCGCCCTCACGGGCACTGGGTGTTGAGCTTGTTGCGCACGAAGATCAGGTCGAGGATGTTGATCCTGGTGTCTTCCTGCCTGGCGCACGGATGCAGAGCTGCCGCCCGGGGGCACACGCCGTGTGCCCCTACTCTTCATCGATCCCCGGTGCATCCGGTGCCGCGCCGATCGGATCGATCTTGAACCTGCCCCACAGGTGCGGCGTCAGGCGTGACAGGTCGCCCAGCACAACCGGCACCGGGTTCGCCCACATGATCCGGTCCGCCACGCCCGAGCCGTCCGGCTTCGCCAGCACGACGCCCACGTCGCCGGGGATCACCATGTCGAGCGCGAACTTCGGCGGCTTCGCAACGATCTCGCGCCACGGGATCGTCGCCGTCACGCACACTCCTCCGCCGGTTTCGCTTTCGAACGGTTCCACCGTCACGTCAGCCTTCTGCACGAGGCTGGTCTTCCGGATATCATGCACAACCGCAACGGGCTTGCCGTCGAGCATGCTCACCACGATGCGCACGTCGCCGGTCTGCGGCTCCGTTCGGTTTGCGTCGGCTGCCGGGTCCAGCCCCAGCTCGGCGATGATGGCGTCCCCGGAGGCAAACAGCCGCTTCTGATCGGTTCCCTTGTTCGCGAAATGCGGCATCGCCGCCCGCAGCACGAGGTTCTGCCTGTCGAAGCTCACCCACACCGGCACCGGCAGCATCCCCGGCCGTTTGAGGGCGATGCTGTATTGCCCGTGGTATTTCGGGATCGAGTTGAGCATCGTCTTCTGCGCCCACATCGTGGTTTCTGGAATGCCCTTCTCGGCTCGCTCGGCGATCGCCTGCTTCTCGAGCGCCCGGGCCGAGGCCAGGAGCTGCGGCACGGTCACCGCCACGTCGCCACCGATCCGCTTCACCGTGTCGAGGCCCTTCAAGGTCACGATGCCGCAGTGCGGGTGCCCCGCCACGATGGCGATCTCGCCGTCCGGCGTGCGATTCAGCGAACCGCCGAACGACTCCTGCCCCAGCGACGCCCCGTTCACGTCCATACCGCGTTTCGCATCCTTGAACCGCGTGCCCCAGTAGGGAGACGTGCGGCAATCGCCGAACACCGTCGCCAGGAACAGCCCGTCGCCCGTGAACAGGTACCACTGGCCGAAGTTGCTGTTCACCGCGACCAGCGTGCCGATT
>DATKYA010000457.1:0-20880 GCA_035528775.1 Planctomycetota bacterium
TCCCCTGCACGTGATGCATTCGGCGTGTCTGCTGATCTATCGCGGCAAGCGCCTGCTGCTGGATTTCGGCGAGAACTGGACCGGCCGGCTGCACGAGCTCGCCCCGCACTGGATCGGCATCACGCATGCCCATCCCGACCACTCGTTCGGACTGCAGCAGGGCACTGATGTACCGGTTTTCGTAACGCAGGAAAGCTATGCCCTGCTGGACCGCTTTCCGGTCACGAACTTCCGGATCATCGCGCCGGGCGAGGAATTCACCGCCGGGCCATTCCGCGTGCTGCCGTACTCCGTGATCCATTCCATCCGTGCCCCGGCCATCGGCTTCCGTGTGACCGCCGGCAGGGCCATGATCGTCTACAACGCCGATCTCGTGGCGATTGAGCGGAAGGAGGCCGTGCTGACGGGGGTCGATGCATACATCGGTGACGGCTCGACGCTGACGCGGCCGCTGGTCCGGCGCAAGGGCGACTTGCTGTTCGGCCACACGACCGTTCGCGCACAGCTCAACTGGTGCAGGCAGTTCGGCATTCCCCGCGCGTTCATCGTCCACTGCGGCAAACAGCTCGTCGAGATGGATCCCGCCGACGTGCAGCGCAAGGTCGACGAGCTCGCGGAGGGCAAGCTGGAGTCGACCGTGGCGTATGACGGCATGGAAACCGATGTTTAGCGGACTGTCCACTTCGTCCACTATGTCCACTACGTCCATTCCGTCCACTTCGCGAGACGCGCTTGAAACCGGGCCGCTGATTGATGATAATATGATTCCGATGAACGATTCAGAAGGCATCAGGGACTGGCAATGAAGCCTATCTCGCGCAATCGACTGGAAGAACTCCTGCACGGATTCCGCGGCAAGCGCGTGCTCGTCGTGGGCGACGTCTACCTGTACGAATATGTCTGGGGCAGGATGACGGAGATTTCGACGGAAGGCCCGGTGCCGGTGGTGCACGTGGATTCGCGCAGCCACGCGCCGGGCGCAGCCGGCAACACGGCGGCCGGAATCGCCGCCCTGGGTGCATCAGCCATCCTGTGCGGCGTGATCGGAGATGACGCCAACGGCAAGATCCTCGCCGGCTGCCTTCGGGAGAAGCAGGTCGACGTCTCGCCCCTGATCACCGCCCCGGGATTCGCCACCAACACCCACACCAAGATCAGTGCCCGCGGCTACCACAGCGCCCCGCAGGAAGTGTTGCGGACGCATACCGTACCGCCCGGTCGGATCGATGCCGCCACTGAGGCTGCCGTTATCGAGCACGTCGAGCAACTGGCCCCGCACGTCGATGCGATCATCCTGGTCGATCAGGTTTCCAGCGTCGTCACACGGCGCATCGTCGACGTCGTGCGCGATCTTCGCACCAAGCACGGGGTCATCACCGTAGGCGACAGCCGCGACCACGTCCGCGACATGCGGGGAATGGACCTCATCGTTCCCAACGACTACGAGGCCGGCATGGCGATCAACCTTTCACTCGACAGCGAGCCCGCGATCGAGCGGGCGGGCGAGATGCTGATGGGCTGCCAGAACGTCCAGAACGTCATCATCACCCGGGGCAAGGACGGCATGTCGGCGTTCTCACGGAACGGAGGGCCGGTTCACCTGCGCACCTGTGCACAGGACGTGTTCGACGTGACCGGTGCGGGCGATACCGTGAGCGCGACGACGGCGCTATGCCTGCTGGCCGGCGGTTCGGTGATCGAAGCCGCCCAAGTGGGTAACCTGGCCGCCGGTGTGGCCGTCAGCAAGGTGGGCACTGTTACCGTCTCCCCGGATGAGATCCTCGATGCCCATGCCCGCTACACCGGCCTTGCCGCATCCAGCAAGATCAAGACGGTCGATGAGCTGAAGGGGATCGTCGACGCGCTCCGCCGCGACGGCGTGAAAATCGCGTGGACCAACGGCTGCTTCGATATTCTCCACACCGGCCACCTCAGCTACCTGCGCAAGGCCCGGCAGACCGCCGACGTGCTGATCCTGGGCGTCAGCGGCGACCGCTGCGTGTCGCGCCTCAAAGGCCCCGGGCGTCCGATCAACAAGCAACACGAACGCGCCGAGTTGCTCGCCGAGATGGAATGCATCGATTTTGTCACCATCTTCGAAGAAGACAGCCCCGCCGAGATCATCGCACGGCTGCGGCCGGACGTCTACGTCAAGGGCGGAGATTACACGATCGACACGATCAACCAGGTGGAGCGCCGCGTGGTGGAAGGCTACGGCGGCCGCATCGAGTTGCTCGGGCACGTGGACGGCAAATCCACCACGACAATCATCTCGAAGATAATCCAGGGAAACCATGCGGGCTGATGCGAGCACACACGGCAGGCGCCCGTGTTTTCATGGAAGGGGCGGGCAGCGACGGTTCGTGGGTGATTTCGCACGGAATTGCAGCAGGCACGCGGCTATCCGAAGATCGGAAAACAGTTGAATTACCGTAGTATTTCTGGTATAGTAAATGTTTCGGGAAGCACTGTTTCCGGCCACGGATTTACCCGTTATTAGGGGAAGAGGAGAAGCAGGCCTTGTTGGTAACAGTTTCCGGTCATCACGTGGACGTGACGGCGGCGATGAAGGACTACGCCCATGATAAGGCGGATCGGCTCGCCCGGTATTTTGGCGCCAAGGAAGTGACGGTTACCCTGAAAATGGAAGGTGGCCGGCACATTGCCGAATTCATCGTGTACGCTCCCAAGCACCACACGCTGATCGCCGAAGCGGAAGGTGTGGACATGTACGCCGCGATTGATGTGGTGGTCGACAAGATCGAGCGGCAGATGGTGAGGATGAAGGAGAAGTGGTTGGACCACCACGCCCGGGAAGGCCGAACCGCGTCCGAATCCGCTGCCACCGAAGAACGTGTGGAAGAAGCCCCCGAGGAATCAGAGGAAGCCGAGGAATAGGCTCATCGCGGCTCTGCATCGTCATGATTGCTGAAAGGAAAGTCTCCCTTCCCAATAAGCTGGGCCTGCATGCCAGGCCCGCTATGCAACTGGTTGAGCTGGCAAACAAGTTCTCATCCGTCATCTGCATTACCAAGAACGGCCAGAAGGTGGACTGCAAGAACATGCTGGCCGTTCTCACGCTCGCGGCGCCTCAGGGAACGATGCTGCTTGTTTCGGCAGACGGCGATGATGCCGAAGACGCCATCGAGTCGGTATGTGGCCTGATCGAAGTCGGGTTCGGCGAGGATTGATCGCCCGCCGCACTCCAGCCCGGCGATTTCCCGCTGCAGCAGCCTTCGCGAACCGCCGGGGCGGCAGGCGTGCGGCTCTGTTTTTCATCGGTTCTGGCGAGCTCCATCTCATGGAAATCAAGAAAGGCATCCCCGTCTCAGCGGGTATCGCAATCGGCGAAGCATATGTGCTCGACAGCGAGGAAGCTGCCATTCCCAGCCGGGTCGTGCCTGAAGATGTCGTCGAGAAGGAGGTCAAGCGCCTCGGTCGCGGTGTCGACGATGCCGTCCGCGAAATCCACGACAGCCAGAAGCGTGCCGAAGCACGCATCGGCAAGGAATACCTCGCCATCTTCGACACCCACGTCGCCGCACTCCAGCACGGCCTGAAAGACGAATTCATCAAGCGGATCAGGGAAGATCATTACTCCGCCGAATATGCCGTGTCCAAGGTCATGCGCCGCTATGCCAAGCGGATGATGAGCGACGAGTACACCGCGGCACGCGTGAGCGACATCTACGACATCCAGAAGCGTGTGCTGCGCTGCCTTCTGGGCGAGCGGCGGGCCGACATCAAGAACCTCACCACGCCGGTGGCCGTGATTGCCCACGACCTCACACCGTCGCAGACGGTCGAGTTCGAGCGCGAGAAAGTGAAGGGCTTCGCCACCGATGCCGGCGGAAAAACGTCGCACGTGGCCATCCTTGCACGGGCAATGAGTTTGCCCGCAGTCGTCGGTCTCGGCACCATCACCGCCGACGTCTCCGGCGGCGATACCGTGATCATCGACGGCAACAGCGGCACCGTCATCATCAATCCCGACGAGGAAACGCTCCGCAAGTACCAGCAGGCCGCCCGCAGCATCGAGATCTTCGAGATGAAGCTCGCCGTCGAGCTGCACGATCTCCCCGCCGAGACGATCGACGGCTACCGCGTGGCGATCTACGCCAACATCGAGTTCCCCGAGGAAATCCCGAAGGCGATCGAGCACGGGGCGGAGGGTATCGGCCTCTACCGCACCGAATACCTGTACGTCCAGAAGGGCCGGATGCCCACCGAGAAGGAGCACTTCGAGGCGTACTACCAGGCGTTGCGCCAACTGAGCGGCCGGCCGCTCACCATCCGCACGCTCGATCTGGCCGGCGACAAGTTCTTCGGCGACATGCCCCAGCTGCAAGTGAAGAACCCGCTGCTCGGACGGCGCTCGATTCGCCTCAGCTTCGAGCAGACCGACGTCTTCCGCACGCAACTCCGGGCAATCCTGCGGGCTTCGGCGTACGGACGCGTCCGCGTGATGTTCCCCATGATCTCCACGCAGAGCGAGCTGAAATACGCCCGCCAGATCCTCAGCGAAGTGATGGCCGAGCTTGACGCTGAAGGCACGCCGTACGATCAGAACATCGCCGTGGGCATAATGATCGAAGTACCGAGTGCTGCCTTGATCGGGGACGTGTTGGCGAAAGATGCCGACTTCTTCAGCATCGGCACCAACGACCTCGTGCAGTACTGCCTGGCTGTCGACCGGGCGAACGAGCAGGTGGCGCACCTGTATCAGCCGGCGCATCCGGCAGTGCTGCGGCTGATCAAGAACATCATCGACGTGGGCAACCGCTACCAGGACGAGCACCGCCGCGGCCTGCCCGTCGGCATGTGCGGCGAGATGTCGGGAGATATCGCGTATACCGTCCTGCTGCTCGGGATGGGGCTGAAGGAGTTCTCCGTCAGTTCCGCAATGATCCCCGAGATCAAGAACGTGATCCGATCTGTTGACATGCCGACCGCCCGAAAGATTGCGGATGAAGCGATGAGGTTTGCCGATTCCGATGAGACGCAGCGATACCTGCGGGATGTCTCCGAGCGGCTGGCGGCGAAGCCGCCGCAGAAACCCGCGAAGCGCGCGTGAGGCCCCGCACAGCGGAGTGAGGCACGTTTGGATGCCAGATTCAGCAGTAAACCGGACCAGGATCAGGCTGAGATTCACCAAGAAGGCAGAAGTGCGGTTCCTGTCGCATCACGACCTGATGCGGTTCTTCGAGCGGGCGATCCGGAGGGCCGGGCTGCCGGTGAAGATGAGCCAAGGCTACAACCCGCGGCCCAGGTTCTCGGTCGCTGCCGCACTCGGCGTGGGCGTTGCCGCCGAGCAGGAGATCCTGGATATCGAGCTCGCCGAGCCGGTCGATCCCCAGGTTGTTCGCAAAAACTTGTCCGCCACGCTGATCAGCGGGATCGAGATCATCTCGGCGGAGGGAGTGGAAGGCAAGCCGCCGCGCGCCGCCGCCGCGTGGTACGACGTGCTGCTTCCCCCCGATCTCGATATTCCCGGCGATGCTCCCCAACGGCTGTTCGCCGCCGATGAAGTGGTTGTGGAGCGGACCGGCAAGGATAATGAACTGAAGCGGATCAACATCCGCCCCTACATACTCGAAATTCTTACATCGGGCCGGACGGTTCGAATGCGGCTGGAGATCACCGATAGCGGCTCCGCCCGCCCGGACGAAGTGGTGGCGGCCCTTGCGGCCGGTGCAGACGTGGATCGCAATCGACTCAGGATCGTCAGAACCGCCCTCGAAGTCCAGCCCGATAAACAAACTTGAACGGAATTCCGCCTCCTCGTGAGGCACCGGGCCTGCCGCATTACCGGCAGGCTGGGAGCAACTGATGAAACGAAAGATGCTCATTAACGTGTCTGAGCCGGAGGAGACACGTATCGCCGTCCTGGAGGATGGCGCTCTGCAGGAGTTGTATATCGAGCGCGCGTCGGCTGGGAGCCAGGTTGGGAACATCTTCAAGGCGAAGGTGCTCAACGTCGAGCCCAGCATTCAGGCGGCATTCGTGGACTTGGGCAAGGATCGCAACGGCTTCCTGCACGTCTCCGACATCATGCCCGGCCTTATGGGCCGAATGATACCGGAGGGCACCGTGGACATACGGCGCAAGCAGGAGACGAACATCCACAAGATGATCAAGCGCGGGCAGGAAGTGCTCGTGCAGATCACGAAGGATGGCATCGGCTCCAAAGGGCCCAGCGTCACCTCGTACTTGAGCCTGCCCGGCCGCTACCTGGTGATGATGCCGGGCGTGAAGCACTACGGCGTTTCGCGCAAGATCGCGGACGAACAGGAACGCACGCGGCTGAAGCGCATCCTGAACGAGCTCGAGCTGCTGCCGACGGCCGGCTTCATCGTCCGCACCGCAGGCGTGGGCCGCAGCAAGCGCGAACTCCAGAACGACCTCCGTTACGTGCTCAGGCTCTGGAGCATGCTCGAACAGCAGATCAAGACAAGGCCGGCGCCCGCGTGTGTCTACCAGGAAAGCGACCTGATCACGCGCAGCATCCGGGACTTCTTCACCACCGATATCGAAGAGATCATCATCGATACGGAAGAAGGCTACCGGCGGGCGAAAGAGGCGATGAAGATCGTCTCGCCGGGCTACCAGAAGCGTGTGCGGCTGTACGACGAGAAGGAGCCGCTGTTCCATAAGGCCGGCATCGAGGACGAGATCGAGCGGCTCTACCGCCGCCGCGTGCCCCTGAAATCGGGCGGCAGCATCGTGATCGAGCCGACCGAGGCGCTGGTCCCGATCGACGTGAACTCCGGCACGTTCACCGAGGAAAAGGATGCCGAGGAAACCGCCTTCAAGACCAACCTGGAGGCGGCGGTGGAAGTGGCCCGGCAACTGCGCCTGCGCGACCTCGGCGGCGTGATCGTGATCGACTTCATCGACATGCGCTCCGAGAAGCACAAGCACGAGGTCGAAAAGACGCTCTACCAGGAGATGAAGCGCGACCGGGCACGCAGCAAGATACTGAAGATCTCGCGGTTCGGCCTGGTGCAGATGACTCGCCAGCGAATGCGGCCCAGCGTCAAGACCGCAATGTTCGAGAACTGCCCCAACTGCAGCGGAGCCGGGATCGTCCGCAGCACGGAAAGCATGGTGCTCTACGTGCTCCGGCAGCTTCGCATGCGGCTGGCGAAGAAGAACGTTGAAGGCATTCAGATTGTCCTGCATCCGCGGCTGGCAGATGTGCTGCTCAACAAGAAGCGCCGCGATATGATCAGGATCGAAGACGAGTTTCGGAAGAACATCCAGGTCACCAGCGATCCGTCCAAGAGGACTGAAGACGTCGAATTCGTGGCAATCAAAGAATGAGCGGGATGATGAACGATGAAGAAGACTCCCCGTTCATCGCTCGTGTTTCATCGTTCCAGAAAGGGTTTCGAGACATGTACGCAATCGTTGATAACAACGGCAGGCAAGTGAAAGTGAAGCAGGGCGACCTGGTGCTCATCGACACCGTCGACCTGAAGGAAGGCGATGCGTTCACCTTCCCGAAGGTGCTGCTGTATTCGGACGGCAAGGGCGACGTGCGCGTCGGCCAGCCCGTGCTGGAGAACGTGAAGGTATCCGGCACGGTCGCCGGCCTGACGAAGGGGCCGAAGCTGGTCGCGTTCAAGTATCGCCGCCGCGAAGGCTGGCACCGCAAGATCGGCCATCGCCAGAAATACAACCAAGTCAAGATCGAGAGCATCGTAGTGAGCTGAGAGAGAATCGCAACGCCGAACTCGTAACTATAGACTCCTAACTATGAACTGACAAGAGGTGAATCATGGCACATAAAAAAGGACAAGGCGCCTCCCGGAACAACCGCGACAGCAACGCGCAATACCGCGGAATCAAGGCGTACGGCAACCAAGTCGTGTCGGCCGGCAGCATCATCGTGCGCCAGCTCGGCACCAAGTTCAAACCCGGCAAGAACGTGAAGCGCGGCAGCGACGACACGCTATTCGCCACCGCCAACGGCCGCGTGCAGTTCGACTCGTGCAAACGAGTCAGCGTCTATCCGGTCGAATGACGGACCTCAAGGCAGGCTGCAGGCTCAGCTCTGGAGCATTCCCGGAGTGTGATCTTGACACGAAGTCACGAAGTCACGAAGTCACGAAGGCACGAAGGCACGAAGCGACACGAAGAAGGGATTATGGGATGACACGATGATGGGGGAAAAGCTGACAGGCTCTCCTCAACCCATCGCCCCTTCATCTCATCATCTCTTCCTCCTGCTTCGTGCCTTCGTGGCTTCGTGTCGAGCGCCCCTTCGGCTCGTCTGCAGCCTGAAGCCTGAAGCCTGTGGCCTGTTTTGCTATGTTCATTGATCGAGCCACAATCTTCGTGAAGGCAGGCGACGGGGGCAACGGTTGCGTGAGCTTCCGCCGCGAGAAGTTCGTGCCCCGCGGCGGACCCGACGGCGGCGATGGCGGCAACGGCGGCAGCGTCATCCTCCGGGCGGATGCGAGCATCGACACGTTGCTCGATTTCTCCGGCCGCGTGCAGTTCGCCGCGAAGAACGGCAAGCACGGCTCCGGCCAGAAGAAAACAGGAGCCAGCGGCGAAGACCTGATCATCAAGGTGCCCGTGGGCACGATCGTGGTCGACAAGGATACGGGGCTGCCGCTGCGCGATCTCGACCGCGACGAGATGGAGGTTATCGTCGCCCACGGCGGCCGGAGAGGCAAGGGAAACGCCCGGTTCGCCACCTCCACCAATCAGGCGCCGCGTCACGCCGAGCCGGGTGAACCGGGCGAGCAGCGCTGGCTGAACATGGAGTTGAAGCTCATCGCCGACGTCGGCCTCGTCGGGAAGCCCAATGCCGGCAAGTCGACCCTCCTGAACAAGGCCACCCGGGCGCACTCGAAGGTCGGCGCGTACCCGTTCACCACGCGCCATCCGTATCTTGGGATCGTGGAATTGCCCGGCTTCCGCCGGTTTGTCATGGCCGACATTCCCGGCCTCATCGAAGGCTCGCACGCGGGGGCCGGCTTGGGCGACGAATTCCTCCGCCACATCGAACGCACCCGCCTGATCCTCCACGTGATCGACCTGGTTCCCTACGACGGCACGTCCCCGGTCGACAACTACCGCGCGATCTGCCGCGAGCTCGAGCTGTACAGCAGGAGCCTCGCCCAGCGGCCGAGCGTCGTCGCCGCGAACAAGATCGACATCCCTGAAGCCCGCGAAGCCCTCGAGTCACTCCGCGCGGAACTGCCCGACGAGATCTTCCCCATCTCCGCAGTCACCGGCCAAGGCGTGCCCGAGCTGATGAACGAACTGTGGAAGCGGGTGAGGGAAATGAAGAATGAAGAGGAAAGCGGCAGTGATCATGCACCACAAAGACTCAAAGAGCACAAAGAACTCGAAGAAGAACGATAAGAGCTGAGTCTGCTGCATCATGAGCCTCTTTCTTCCTTTTCTTCGCGGCCTTCGTGCTCTTTGCGTCTTTGTGGTCTATCATCCCCCAAATCAGTCTTCAAACCGTCCGGTACCGCATCAGCACGCTGCCCGGCGCTTCCGCGATCGTGACCACCATTTCAGCCAGTTCGCTGCCAGTCATTCGCCGGCGCGGCCCTTCGGCGTAATCAGCGCTCAGGGTCACTTCGTACTCCGCATCGGCAATGATCTCCCTGAAGTGTGCCTCGAAGCTGGGGAACGGGCTGCGATGCCGGCGGAAGAACATCGCGATCCCCGCGTTCAGGTCGCCGCGGTGGAACTGCCAGGCGCACCAGTCGTGAGGCGATGCCGTGATCGGCGCCAGCGGGTGGAAGTGGCCGAGGAAGAAGTGCTTCACGCTTTTCCATTCGGCGATGGCTGCCTTGGCTGCCTCCAGCGGGAAGTCGGCGTCCATCAGCGTCCTGCCCTTGCGCATCACGTCGTTGTGGTGAACTGCCGATGCGTGGCCATCGGGCGGGAAATCCGAGTGGTCGATATGGAAGCCGAAGGTGAACCCGCCGATGATCTGGCTGCGGGTGCCGTAGGGCGTGAAGTTCCACACGCCCCCGCCAAACAGCGGCACCCAGCGTGCGAGGCCGGCGTTGATGCACTGATCGCCCACGTGCAGGCCGAGGCCGTAGGGCAGGCCGCAGACGTCCGGGAAATCGCTGGGCCACAGCGGTAGCGAGCGCGACATCGTCTCGAGATCGATGCGCCGCCCGCCGCTGGCGCAATTGTCGATCCACATCGCCGGATGGCGCCGACGCAGCTCGTCCCAGAACGCCAGGAAGCCCTCCACGTAGCGGATCTCGGTCATCCCGATCCGGTCCGGTGCGTCCGCCGCCTGCCAATACGGAAGCGGATCGAAGTTGAAGTCTTGCCGGTAGATGTCTATTCCCTGTTCATCGATCAGCCCCGAGATGAGCTCGGTGAGGTATTCGCGTGCTTCGGGCATGCCCATGTTGTAGAGGAAGTTGCCCTGGTCGTGCGGGCTGGCGAGCAGGAATTCCGGGTGCTCGCGGCGGAGGAGCGAATTTGGCCGCACGCGTTCCGGCTCGAACCACAGCACGAATTTCATCCCGGCCTTGCGGGCGGCATCGCTGATGGGGCGCAGGCCGTGCGGAAATTTCTCGCGGTTGATCACCCAGCTCCCCACCTCTTCCCACCATTGGCCGCTGCCGCCGTACCAGCAGGCATCGATCCAGTAGGCGGTGCAGCCGGCCTCGGCGGCCTTCGGCAACGCGGCCATCTCATACTGCTCGCCCGCCTTGCCCGTGAGGTAGAAGTAACCCTGCAGGCACTGGGCGGCGGGTGGAGTGACCAGTTCGCCGTTCAGACGAGGCATGTAATGCGCCATCAGCAGCCGCCGGAGAAGGTTGTTGCCCGTCTCGGGATCATCGCCATCCCACGGCAGCAGGAGGATTCGGGGAGTGCGGATCTTCTCGCCGGGCGGCAGACGGATCGACGTGCGCTCCATGCCTGCGAAAATTCGCAGTGCCTCGCCGCTTCGTTCGAACTGCGCCGCCCACTGACCCGGCCAGCCGATCGCGATGACCATTCCGGCGTCGCGCCGCTGCAGGTTCATGAACGGCAACACGCCATTCGACGACCGTCCGCCGAACGGGGCCAGCCGCTTGCTGCCGCCCGGCGGCAGGTCCGTCGTCTGCGGCAGGAAGTCATCCATCCTGCACAGGCTGCCGTTCGCGTGGTGCAGCACCAGCCGGTCACCGGGCTTGAACGGGATCGACGCATCCAGCGGCAGGATGTTCTCGATCAACGGTGAATCGGAGCCGCGATTTTCGAGCTCCATCAGCCAGTCGAGCGCGGGGAAGTCGTCGAACGTCCGCAGGTGCGTCATCACCACCAAACCGGTCTGGGAATCGACGTATTCGTCATGCCTCAGGCTGCCCGCAGATGTGGCTTCGGTGCTGGTCGTCCGCCTGCAGCGGGCGAGCAATTCGGCGGAAGGCTTGCCGTCGCACTGGAACGAGAAGGAAGGCAGTTGGCGATAATCCATGAAACCCATCGTGTGTCTCCGGAATCGTGCGGTCGCGGCGACCCCTCAAGCTGATCGAGGGAATGCGGTAACCGTAATCAGAATAGCGAAAACCGTGTGGCGATTCAAGGTGGGACTTGCCGGATTAAGCGGTTGATTCGGCATCGTCCTGATGCTATGATACAGCGTGGAAAGCAGACGGATCACTGATCCGCGAGAAACTGGGGCCCCTGAACCGTGGTCGATGGAGACTGGAAATGAAAGGCGAAACAAACGATCTTCTCAATGCTTTCAGCACCGTGCGCGTGGCGGACGTGCGTGATGGGATGGACACGATGATGCTGCATCACGCAGGGAGCATGTGGCCGAGCATCCGGCCGCTATTCCGAACGCGGGCCGTCGGTATCGCCCGCACGGTCCGCTACCTGCCGTACGATGGCGTCATCCCGTCGATGAACCCCGATGAGTACTGGGAGTGGGTGGGGACGTACTACCGCGACGTCTGCCCGTATCCGTGGATGGACGAGATCGAGCCGGGGGATTTCATCGTGATCGACGCCAGTGGGGTGAACGCAGGGCTGATGGGTTCGTGCAACACACTTGAGGGCGTCAAGCGTGGGGCGGCGGGCTACGTGTCCAACGGCGGCGTGCGCGACACCGACGAGATCATCCTCCAGGAGGTGCCGTTCTGGTCGCAGATGATCTCGCAGAGCATGGCGCACGGCAGGCTTCGCTACGATACACGCAATGTGCCCGTCTCGGTGGGCGGCGTGACCGTGCATCCCGGCGACGTGGTCGTAGCCGATGGCGACGGAGTGGTCGTGGTGCCGCGAGCGTTGGCCCTCAACGTGGCAGAATACGCAAACGCCGAGCACCGCCGCGACATGGAAAACCGCCGTCGCTTCTACGATGAACTGGGCAGGAAACCGGACGATACCGTGGCGGAACGATGACCCGGCAAGGCTGCGTCTCCCATCGTTATGTGGTAGGCTCGGGTGCGCTGCGCTGGCGGTCATCCGGCTCGGTTTCCGCCTTCACGCTGAACCTCGGAAACAGCCGGTAGACCGTCACGTAGAGCGTGGGCACCACAACGAGCGTGAGGACCGTTGCGAAGGCGAGCCCGAAGATAACCGCGAGGGCCATGCCGCTCCACCATTCGCTGGATTGGCTTCGCCATGACCACTCGAACGTGTGGAAGTCGTATGACACACCAATGGCCATCGGCACGAGGCCCATGGTGGTGGTAGACGCGGTGAGAAGCACGGGGCGCAGGCGTGTCTCGCCGGCTTCGCGGGCCGCGGCGAGCAGGTCTCGCCCGCGCCGCTGCAACTGCCGCGTGTAGTCCAGCAGCACGATCGCGTTGTTCACCACGACGCCCGCCAGGCTGATCACGCCCACGCCAGTCATGATGATGCCGAACGGCCTGCCGCAGATCAGCAGCCCTGCAAGTACGCCCACCAACGACAGCCCTACCGTGAACATGATGATCCCCGGGACAGCCAGCGAGTTGAATTGCCCCACCAGCACCAGTGTCACGAGCAGGACTGCGATCACGAACGCCTTCGACAGGAATTCGACGGCCTTCTCCTGTTCTTCCTTCTCCCCGGCGTACTTGATCTCGTAGCCGGGCTGGAGGTTCAGCGTCGCCAAGCGTGTCTGCACGTCTTGGAGCACCTCGGTGCTGAGCCGGCCCTCGGCGTCGCCGGAGACGGTGACGACGCGCTTCTGGTTTACGCGATTGATGGTGCCGTAACCGCCTTGGTAGTCGAAGGACCCGAGCGAGCTGAGCGGCACCGCCTTGCCCCACGCGTTTGGCACCTGCAGCGTGAGGATGCTCTCGATGTTCACCCGCTCGCTATAGGGCAGCCGCAGCGTGATGTCGTATTCGTCGTCGAACTGGCGGTACGTGCCGACCTTATTGCCGAAGATTGCCATCTTGAGGAAGCGCCCGACAACGGATGTGTTGACGCCGAGCAGTGCGGCTCGCCGGCGATCGATGCGGAACGCAAGCTCGGGCCGCGTTGCTTCCAGATCGCTGCGGAGGTTCACCAATCCCGGCACGTCGGCGATCATCTGTTTCACCTGCTCGTTGAGCTTGCCGAGCACGGCGAAGTCCTCGCCGATGATCCGCACGGTGACAACCTGCCCGGTGGGCGGGCCGTGCTGCTGCTTCTCAACCTTGATCTCGGCGCCGGGAATGTCGGTGAGAGCAGTGCGGATGGCGACGATATCAGCCACCGATGGATGCTCGCGCAGCAGGTAGTCGCGGAAGATCAACGTGAGGTTGGCAACGTGGGGGCCGCCGGTGCCGCCGCCGAAGATGATCTGCGCGCCGGCGCCCGCCGAGCCCACGTTCGCCGCCACGTGATCGATCTGTTCGCGGTGGCCTTTCAGGCGGCCCTCCACCAGCCGGGCCAGCCGGTCCGTCTCGTTGAGGTTCGTGCCCTGCGGGCAGCGGATGTTGACCACCGCCTGGTCGGGATCGATATCGGGGAAGAACTCCACGCCGCCGCCGCGCTTCAAGTACAGCAGCGTCACGCCGGCCAGCAGCAGGATGGCGAGCGACAGCGTGACGAACCGGTGCACGAGCGCCATGTTGAGAAAGCGGTGGTAACCGCGCATGAACCAGTGGTTCCTCTGCTTCTCCTTCGCCGCACCGCCGGCTATCGAGCAGACGGTGGGGTTGATCACGAGGGCCACGAACAGCGAGCTGCTGAGCGTGATAATCAACGTGATCGGCAGGTACTTCATGAAATCGCCCATGATGCCGGGCCAGAACATCAGCGGGAAGAACGCTGCCACGGTGGTGAGGGTGGATGTGATCACCGGCCACGCCACTTCGGTCGTCGCGTTGATGGCGGCATCCAGCTTGCTGCTGCCGAGCTGGCGGTGGCGGCAGATGTTCTCCACGATCACGATCGCGTTGTCCACCAGCATCCCCAGCGACAGCACGAGGCTGAACAGTACGATCATGTTGAGCGTATAGCCGAGCATGAGGATGACGGTGAAGCTCATGAGCATGCTCAGCGGAATCGCAAGCGCGACGATCATGCTGGCTCGCAGCCCCACGAACAGCATCAGGACCGCCACGACGAGGATGAGGCCGGTCACGATGTTGTTCTCGAGGTCGACCACCATCATGTTGATATACTTGGACTCGTCGTAAATCAGGTTGAAGTGTACGCCTTCCGGCACCTGTTTGCGGGCGGCCTCGAGGGCAGCCTTCACTTGGTTCGCGGTGTCGACGATGTTCGCACCCACGCGCTTCTGCACGCTGACGGTCACGCTTGGCAGGCCGTTCAGCCGCGAGTAGCTGGTGGAATCCTTGAAGGCGTCGCGAACGGTGGCAACGTCCGACAGGTAGATTGGTTTGCCGTTGCGTACGGCCAGCAGGAGGCGGTCGGCTTCGGCGGGATCGTCGAACTCGCCGGGGACGCGCACGTTGAACTTGGTGCCCGCCGTCTCCAGCCCGCCCGCCGAGATGTTCACGTTCTCCGACGGGATGAGCGCCAGCAGCTCCGGGATCGTCAGCGAATACATCGCGATCCGGTCCCGGTCGAACTCCAGCCTGATCTCCCGCTCCAGTGTGCCCATCACGTCCACGTTCAGCACACCCGGCAACTGCTCGATCCTGTCCTCGAGGTCGTCGGCGATCAGCTTCATTTGCACCGGGGAGATATCGCCGGACACCGCGACCATCATGATGGGGAAGTCGGCCACGTTGATCTCGCGGACGCTCGGCTCCTCGGCGTCGAGCGGGAGATCCGGCTTGGCCTTGTCCACCCGGTCCCGGACGTACTGCAGTGCATCCTCGATGATCACGTCGGGCATGAACTCCACGACGACCAGCGACATCCCCTCCAGGCTGGTGGAGCGGAGCTCCTTCAGGCCCTTCAGACCCGCAAGCTCCTTCTCGATCTTCGACGTGACGGTGGATTCCACGTCGACCGGCGATACGCCCTCATAGACCGTGGTGACGAGAATCACGGGGATCGGCACGTCGGGGGCCGATTCGAGCGGGAGCGTGCGGTAGCTGTAGATGCCGGCGATCGCGATCAGCACCACCAGCACGCCCACCGAGATGCGATTTCTGATTGCGGTGTCGGAGATGATCATTGGGTGCCCTCGTCCGTGGCGACAACGTTGACCGCCTGGCCCGGTGCAATGAACCGGTGCCCCGAGACGATCAGCGTATCACCGGGGGCCAGCCCGTCGACGATCTGAGCGGAGCGCCCGCGGATCACGCCCAGCTTCACGTCGCGCTGTTCCGCCTTGCCCTCCGAAACCACGTACACGCACTTGCCGTCCTCCATCGGGATCACCGCCTCCAGCGGTACCAGTACCACGTTCTTCAGCACAGTTCGCGTGAGCACGGCCCGCACGATGTGCCCGCTGCGGAGGAACCGGTAGGTGTTATCCACCGCGATTTCGAGCCTCGATGCCCGCGTCTGGCTGTCGGCCAGCTCGCTGATGTAGGTGATGGTGCCTGCGAATTCCTTCTTCTCGCCGCGCACGTCGGCGACCATCTGCGCCTGGTCTCCGATCTGGAGGAACTGCACGTCGTGCTCGGGAACCTGGGCGACCACCTTGGCCGTGGCGATGTCAACGATCTCAGCCACTACCATGCCCGGTTGGACGTACTCGCCCTTCTCGACCGGAATTCCGTTTACGATGCCGGCGATGGGTGCGAGGATCGTGCTGCGGACGAGCCGAGCCTGGGCGGCCTGCAGTTGCGCCTGGCTGGCGAGCATGTCGGCTTGAGCCTGGTCGAGGTCGCGATCCGTCACCGCACCATCCTTGTGCAGGTTGTAGAGGCGCTTGTACTTTGCCGTGTTGTTCTTCTCCGCGGCGGCGGCACAATCGCAGTCTGCTTTCAGCAGGTCGGTGTTCAGCACCACCAGCGGGTCGCCTTCCTTGCACGATGCGCCTTCCTGGAGCGGAATACGCTCGATACGCCCCGGCACTTCAGCGGCCACGTTGACCACGCGATTCGGCTCCACCACCGCCGGCAGGTCAAACCGATCCGGCAGCTCCGGCAGCGCCTGCACCACCAGCGCTTCCACGTTCACCGGCGGGACAGTGGTGGGAATCGCCTCCATCTCCTTCGCCGGCAGCAGGGCGATCACCACGACGCACGCCAGTGCGCACCCCACGATAGCGGCTGGAATGAGTACTTTTCTGGCCGTCTTCGGTTGCTGAACTCCTGTTTCGCTCATGTGGCATGTCCCCGTCTATGGAAGGATGGTGAAATGACGGATGCGAAGGCTACCGGCATTTCCTTGTCCTTTCATCCCATAATCTCTTTCTTCATTGATCGGTCGAATCCTGTCTCAGTTCCGGTGCTTTGCCCGGCTCGAACGACCCGGTTCCTTTCTTCAAAGACAGCACGGCAACCTCGTGCTGGTGAATGGCCTGGAAGTGGAGTGCGCTCGCTCGCAACAGAGCCTGGCGCGCGTCGCGAACCTCAAGCTCGGTGTTCACGCCCTCGCGATAGCCGGCCTCGACGAGCTTGAGGCCTTCCTCGGCGCGCTCGACGTTCGCCTTTTGCGATTCGACAAAGCTGCGCGCGTCCTCGACGCTCAGCAACGCCTGCTTCACCTCCAGCAGCACGCTCTCCTCGGTGTTCAGTAATTTCGTGCGGCTCTGCTCCACGTCCGCCTTGGCCTGCCTCACCAGACCCCGGGCGCGGAACCCGTCGAAAATCGGGAGCCGCATCGTCACCCCGGCTGACCATCCGCTGCCCCAGTCCGACAAGTCGTGTGGGCCGGGGTTCGAGAATGTGTCGCTGAAGAACAGGTCGGCCTTCGGCCAGCGCTCCGCCTTTGCGACCCGGAGGGCCTCGCGTGACAGCTTCAGCGAAAGCTCGGCCTGCGTGAGCTCCGGCCTGCCGGCAAACGCCCGATTCACCGCGTCCTCCAGCTCCGGCTCCACCGCGTTGTATGCGAAGGTATCGGTGAACTGGATATCGCTCTCCTGTGATACTCCCAGCAGCTTGTAGAACGACGCCTTGAGCAAGTGGAGCTTGTTGCGGTTCTGGATCATCTCGGCTTCGTAGTTGGTCACTTCCACGCGAGCCCGGAGCACGTCGTAGTCGGAGGCCACTCCCTGCTCGCGGCGCTTCAGCACGTCGTCGAGGTGCGACTTCGCCAGTGCCACGGCCTGCTCGCTCACCCGCAGCAGTTCGGTTGCCAGCAGCACGTCGTAATACCCCTTATTGACGGCGAAGATGGTGTTCTGCAGCGCCTCCTTGATCCGCTCGTCGGCCATGTAGGAGTAGATGCGTGCGGCGTTGACACCCGCGCCGATGGCCCCGCCCCGGTACAGGGGCTGGCTCACCGTGCCCGTGACGCCGTAGGTCTGGTCCTTCCCGCCGGGGATTGCGGGCCGATCGAAGCGCGTGTAGCCGGTCTCCAGATCGACCGCAGGGAGCGCCAGCGAATAGGCCTCGGTGATCCTGCCGGCAGCCTTCTCCTTCTCCCAGGTAACCGCGTGGATTTCCTTGTTGTTCTCGAGTGCCACGTTGACGCAGCGGTCGCGCGTCATCGGGCCGCGGAGCACGGTCCCGCCGGCAGAGCCGCGCTGGCGCTCGCCCAGCCAGTTCTGGTACGATTGTGCCCGGTTGGTCGCGATGTCGCTGTAGATGGTGTCTTTGCTCATGCACCCGCACGGCCACGCCGATGCGGCGAGCGCCAGGACGCACGAAATCGCCTGGTGATGAAGGCGGTATCCCGCAATGCCTGTGTGCACGGGCGTATCCGGATCAACCTCGTTGTTCATGAGCTGCCTTGCCTGCCGGCGTCAGAATGCCTTGGAAAAAGATATCAGCTACGAGCGGCGCGAGCCTGGCAAGCTTGTGCCGCTCGCCCCGCATCGCGTGCGCGTGGACGGCTCCGTACACCATGTCGCTGAGCAGCGAAGCGGTCGCCTTCACGTCCACGTTCCTCGCGAATCCATCCGCCTTCAGGGAATTCAGCGTGCTTTCCAGCCGCTTGACTCCCTTGCTGCGATACACCATGTAGGCCGGCGTGTTCCTGTCGCGGAACTCCGCTCGTTCATGGACGAATATCTCGATGAGGTGAAGGTTTTCGTCGAAGAACGACAGGTACGTCCTGATCGCGGACTTTATGCGCTGGAATGGATCTTCGGTTCCATCGAGTGCTGCATTGATCCGGCCGAGCAGGTCATCCAGGGCCTTGTCTACCACCGCGAGAAACAGGCTCTCCTTGGTGGGGAAGTAGCGGTAGATGGTGCCCTTGCCGACGTTCAGCCGCGCGGCGATGTCGTCGATTTTTGCCCGCGAATAGCCGTGCTCGGCAAAAAGGAGTGTGGCCTCGGCGAGAATGTCTTCCCGTCGCTGGACAAGCCGGCGTTCGCGCGTATCTGGATTCATCGCAGGTGCCTCCGCAAAAGTAGACTGACCCGTCAGTCAGATTATATCTAAATCGGGGCGCGTGTCAAGATGCAGTTCGGTTTGTTCGATGGACTCAGTGGGCTGGGTGGCCTCGGTTCCTGGCTGCGGCCTGTACGCTACGGGCTGTGGAGTTCCCTGATGCGGTCTGCGATCTGCGAGGGGAGCTCGTCGCGGTTTGTGCGGGTGACCTCGATGAGGTCGACGTCGGGGCGGGCCTTGATCTCGCTGATGATGCCGTCGCCCTTCAGCGCGATTGTCGCTACGACGACGACCGGCGAATCGAGCAGCCGGCGAATAGCGTCATGGAAAGCAAGGGAGTAGCCTTCCATTTTGCCGATCTCGTCGATTATGAAGACGTCCGCCCCCGGCCGCACCTTCATCATTGGCAGGGCGATCCGGTTGAGCGCGGCGATGTCCAGCCCGTACTTGGAAACCCGCGGGCGGCCGGGAAAATCAACGTGGGCCAGGATGCCCTCGAGCCCCCCGAATGTCTTGATCCGGAATCCCACGCGATCGCGGCGTTCGCGGATTTCCTCCGTGTAGAAGCCGGACACGCTCAAGGGAGCCAGCATTCCTGCGAGCCTGGTGATTACCGTCGTCTTGCCGCAGCCGGGGGCGCCGGTGAGCAGGATGTTCTTGCGGGTCTGCATTGGCGAGATGATCCGGTGAGTGGTCAAAAAACGCGGACGGATGCGTAGCCGACAACACTGCTATGGTCGCCGGAGACATCGCCGCTGTTGGCGTAGCGCACCAGTTCCGCTGTCTTCGCGCCGAGCTCGCGTGCCGCCGCCAGCATTGCGATCGCAGGTGAAACGCCGCACATTGAAATGTCGTTGGTGTGGACCACTTCGTGCAAGCCTTCGGGATCGATCGCCAGCACCTTCTCAATCGCCATCATGTCGCGGCGTCTTGCGGATTCGGCGTCCTCGAAGTGGGTCATATCCGAGCTGGCGACGATCAGCACGTCCTGGTTGCGGATGCACTGCGCGATAGCCTTGCCCAGGTCGATGAGCGGCTCGCACTCGTGCTCAGCGATCACGATCGGCACGATTTTCACGTCTGGCCGGAAATACTGGAGGAAAGGAACCTGCACTTCAGCGGAATGCTCGTAGTAGTGCGGGGCGGCCTCGAGCTCCAATGGCGGGAACGTCCTCGCGATGGCGGAAGCAAGGTCGGCATCGATCTCGGCATCACCGAGCGGAGTCTGCCATTTTTCCGCCGGTGAAAGCGCGAACCGCACGAACGGCCCGCGGTGGTTGGGAGCGAGAATTATGACGACCGGCGGGATTTCGATCTTCGAATACAGCTCGCCGGCCACCGCTCCTGAATAGACGTATCCGGCGTGCGGTGCTACCGCGCCGATGCACCGCAATCTAGCCTCGCCCTTCACCTCAAAGCCGCTGATCTGGCGGCTCAGGCTCTCCCGGGACCCGGGGTAGAACGTTCCGGCGACCGCCGGTCTCCTGATCATCGTCATCTTGCATCGCCTGTCATTGGTAGAGACGCCCCGGTGGGGCGTCTGAGACGTGCCACCGGCACGTCTCTACGTTCCGACATCAGGCTTGTGAAATCGGGCAGCGGCCCGAGCGGCATTTCGATTCGCTGCAGCGCGACGTGGTGCCCTCGCACGACGGCATCTTGAAGGCCACGCGCGCCGAGAACGTGGAAAACAGCTTCTCCACCTTGCCGCTGCTGCACGCCGGGCAGCTTACCGCCGCATCGGGCGTCTGCACCAGCACCTCGAACTTCTCGCCGCACTCATCACAACTGTATTCGTAAATCGGCATCAGCCTCCCTTTCATCCCGCGGCGTCAATGAACCGCATCCGCAGGTCGTACAGCACGGCATCGAGATACTTCTTCTCCGGGTCCGTCAGGTTCCCTTTCGTCTTTTCCTGCAGCATCTGGAGTGTGTCGATGGCAAACTTCGCCTCTTCCAGATTCAGCTCCTTCTTCTGCGTGATGGGATTGGCGACCTGGCCGAGGCCGATGAGCGCCTGGCTGACGATCCCGGACACGATGAAGGCGAAGGTGGGCTT
>DATKYA010000458.1:0-7124 GCA_035528775.1 Planctomycetota bacterium
GCTGCTGCTCGATGTGACCGGCTGGCTGGGCGGTTCGATGGTATACGTGTACCGTGCGGCAATCGAGCCCCACGCCGCTCCCGGTGCACCGGGCAAGGAAGCCCCCGCACGCGAGAAGGAGACGGTGTCGGCCGGGAAGGAGTGAACCCGCATGCAGATGAAGGAACAGGGAAGGCAGCAGGGCGGATAACGGGAAAAAGGCAGCGGGGCGGATACCGCCCGGTGCCCGCGCCGGTCAATGGCCTTTGCGTGTCATGATGAGGACGGCTGCGGGAAGGAGAAGGAGGAGGAATCCGCCGATGATGACGAATCCGACGCCGTCGGTGTTGAGCCAAAAGTCGATGATGCGGCTGAGGCCGATGGCGAAGAGGATGGTGCCGATGACGAACACGAGCAGGAGGGCCGCCGCGAGTGCCGTGCGGCGGCCCAATGCTTTTGCTTCCTCGCGCACCTCCTCGCGGACGAGCACGATGTAGCTGCCGGCTAGTTGGGTCAGGCTCTGACCGATACTGAGAATATCGAAGAGCAGTCCGGACCGGCCCTCGGTATTACGTTGTTCCTTCATGACGCTTGAGCATCAGGTGGAGCAGGAAACCCGCCGCAAAGCCAAGAGTGCCCGCGGCGAGGCTGGTCTTGCCTGGGTTCTTGTCGATGTACGACATCGCTGCTTCCGACGTGGCGTCGTACTTGTCTTTCAGCTTGCTCGCCATCGACTGCAGCTCTTCGGCCGCCGATGACGTGAGCCGGGCGAGGTCGTCCTGCAGTGCCCGGATCTTCTTCTGCAGGATGCGAATGGTTTCGGTTTCGGCCCCGTGTCCCATCTCTGTCTCCTTGTTGTGGCCCTCTCTTTTTTCACCACACAACCAACCCACGAGCAGTCCGACGCCGGCGGATTGCGTGAGGCCGGCAACGGGGTGCTCGCGGATGTTCTGGACGCACCGGGCGTACTTGTCCGCTGCATCCCCAATGAGTTCCTCTAAACGCTTGAGGCTTTCCTGGAGTTCGGACAGGCTTTCCTGGGCGGCGGATACCGTGGTGTCGGCTATCTCGGATGTGTCGGTCTTCAGCCGCTCGAAAGCTTCCGACGTGCCCTCTTGTTGCTCAGTCATCGCCGTATCTCCCTTGCACGTGTACCGGCCTCTAGTTGGAACACACCGGCATGGATGCCGGGCGCCAACGGTCGGAGTATGGAAGATGATGAGATGAAGAGATGATGCGAGAGAGGCTTTCCGGCCCCCGCTTGCCCCTTCATCCGGGATGATGAGACGATGAAATGACGGGATGATGGGACGAAGGCTCTTTGCGTCTGTTCATCTCTTCATCTCTTCATCGCTTCATCGCTTCATCCTTGACCCGGCTACGCTTCGCCCTGAATACAAAAGTACATCTGCGAAAGGGCGTAGTTCATCCAGACGTCGCACTCGGGGCAGTTGCATCCCCGCTGCGTGATCGTGTCGTCCTTGCCGGTGGAGCCCACGCTGCAGAACAGATACTCGTTCTCTCCACACTCTTCGTGTGTGGGGCACGTGCCGCAGTAGTTCTTGCAGACGGCGATGTTCTGATCGGACAGCGGGACGATCTTGGACTTCTGTTCTTTCTGTACGGTTTGGTCAGCCATGCTTCACCTTCCATCACAGTATAGCATGACGCCCTTCGGCACGTGGATCGTGCGGGGCATCAGTGCTGCGCCGCGGCTTCTCGTCGTGCCTCGACCGGTACCGCTACTTCACTTCGCCGTTGACGCAGAAGTACCCGTTGGCGAGGTTGAACTTGTCGAACACCTCGCACTGCGGGCACAGGCAACCCTTTTTCTGCATCGTTGGTTTGTTGTCGCTCTCACCGGTCGAGCAGAACACTACTTCATTATCTTTACATTGCTCGTGCGTGGGGCAATCGGTGCACTGGCAATAGCCGATGGTTTCATTGTTGAACGGAACAACCTTGGATTTCTGCTTGCGTTCGGTAACGGTTGCGGGATTCGCCATCATTGGTTCCTTTCCGTTTCAGACACAAATGCGTGGCCCTCGGGCACTACCCTCTCATTCGATAACAAACGGTTTGGTTCAAGGCGCGCCTGCCACTGACGAGGTGAAGATTGCCCGGGCCTTCGCCTTCGTTTGGGAATCTGAGGCGGCGCTGGGAGGAATTTACCATTGACAATCACGATTGGTCCTCGTAAAATGTATGTACCGAATAGCAGCAGGATGGGAATGTATCATTCGGGAGCTTGACGGAGCATACTGGGGGGAAACTGACGCGGGGAAGGCCGTCGCTCATGCACGGAAGGCAGAAGCTGGAGCCGTTCCCGTGTAGAGTGGGAACGCGCGGCCCTGTTTTTTCTTCACGGTGCGGCGTGAAAAACAGGCGCTGGTTTATGTTGTACCTTTCCTGTACGTCGCACCATAGGCCTTATGGGAAAAGAATAATGCAGAATCTTGTAGACAAGTCGAAGCGCTTGCCGTTGTACCTTCAGCTCTCGGAGTCTCTCGAGCGCCGGATCAAGGACGGCGATCTGAAGCCGGGTGATGCGCTTCCCCCCGAAAACGAGTTGTCCAAGCAGCTCGGAGTCAGCCCTGTTACTGTGAAGAACGGCCTGAAGATCCTGGTGGACAAGGGACTGATCCGCAGGATATCGGGGCGCGGCACGTTCGTGTCGGCCCCGCGCGAGTGGACGCAGCCGCCGTCGGTCAGCAGAACTGCCGAGGTGGAGCTGCGTGAAGGCATGTACGGCCTGATCTCCCTGCCATCCGCCAGCAACGAAGGATGGAAGGGCTCGGTCATCAGCGGAATGGAGAAAGCTCTCCAGACCAACAATAGCCGCCTGCGGTTCATCCCGCACGAGCCCGACGAGCCGCTGCGGCTGCCGCGTCACGACTGGGGCCGCATCCAGGGATTGGCGGTTGTCGCCGCGTCCGACAGCGACGTCAGCCAGGCCCTCATCGAGGCGGAAAAGGCATCGCTGAATCTGGTGATCATCTCGGACTGTGCGCCGGACGTTCCGGCGAATGCCGTGGACTGTGATCAGGCGAGAGCCGGGCGCGACGCCGCCAGGCACCTGGTGGAGTGCCGCTATTCCCATTTCATTCATCTTGCCAGCGGCTCTGAGCGGATGCAGAATGCCCGGCGCGAGGGATTCGTCCGCGAGCTCCAGATGCTCGGCGTGCCCGACAGCAAGGTGAGCATAATCACGGCGCCTGCCGGGAGCACGGCTCGCGAGTTCGGAGCAAACACCGCTGCCGAGCTGCCGCTGATCAAGGAAGGCGTGGGCATCTTCGCCAGCGACGACGAGATAGCCGCCGCGCTCGTCTCCAAGTGCGCCCAGAAGGGCCGCTACGCAGGGGCAGACTACGGCGTCGTCGGCTGCGGCGACGTGCCCGAGTTCCGCCACATGGGCATCACCACCATCGCCTTCCCCTACGAGAAGGCCGGCGAAGTGGGAGCCAAGCGCCTCATGGGCCTGCTCGATGAAACCCAGGGAACCCTGCGGTTCTCCCTGTGGCCCAAGCTCGTCGAGCGCGGCTCCACGTCGTCGCTCACCATGTAACACCACAGTAGCACCATACGGTCACCACACGCGGAAAAGGCGGGCACCCTGTTGCCCGCCTTTTCGCATGCAGGCGGCAGGCGGCAGGCGTTCGATGCGCGGAAACCGAGGCCTTCGGGCAGAGCGCAGCCTGCATCTTACGGCCTGCAGCCTGAAGCCCGTAGCCTGCTGCCCGCAGCACGTTGCCCCGAACATTTCCTTGACTTTCCCTGTTTTTCGTGCTATATATACAGATAGAGGACGGCATATGAAACAGGGGCGCGCTCAACCGGGTCTGGGGCTTGCAGGCTGCCTTGCGGCCATCATCACGTGCATGGCTGCCGCGGCAGCCACGGCATGCCCGCAAACCGTCTATCTCACCAGGATCGATCCCAGCGTCACCTCTCCCAACGGCTACTACCGCTGGCTGAACGTGGCCGACCAGGTATACAGCCCCGCCTACCGCGCGTACTACACCTACGACTCCGCCCTGGTGCAGGTGGCTTACGAGACGGCCTCCACCGTGTTCAGCGGCATCCTCACTGCCGCCAACCTCAAGCCCAACTTCGTCTATCAGATCAAGCTTGTTGGTGTGCCCGGCACACCATCCAACGAAGCCCTCGGCCTCGCCGGACGATGGTGGGAACAGGTGTGGACGGACACCTCGTGGACCCCCGGCTGGAACCTCAACGACAAGGGCGACGGCACCTCCCCGAACCCCAATGACCTGACGTATTACCAGCGCTGCGGCATCCCCGACCCCACCAGCCCGACCGGCAAGCACTACCAGTATACCGGCTACGTCCTCTTCGACTACTTCATCACCGACGGCTACGGCAACGCATTCGTGAGCTTTCGGGCCGACAGCAGCCACCACGTGCTGTTGAAGTCGCCCGAGGCGCTGCCAGATTGCACGATCTCGGTTTTCGATCCCGACACGTCGATGCCCGCGTACGCGATCGACTACCCCCCCAGCATCGTGAGCGTCTGGGCAGAATGGGAGCGCCTGCCGGTCGGCGGAATCTGGCTCCAGGCCTGCAGCTACACGTGCAGCATCATCCTCACCGAGGAATCGTTTCACAGCTATTACCCTGAGGGAGGCCGCTGGGCCGCCGCAATGGGAGCACCGGTCCAGTTCACCATCCTCCCCCGCACGCCGGTCCTCTCGGGCGATGCCAACCGCGACTGCAGCGTCAACATCCTCGATCTCCTCTTCATCCGTGCCAGGATGGGGTACGACCCGACGACGAGCGACAACGCTCAGGCCGATATCAACTCCGACGGCTCCATCAACATTCTCGATCTGATCCACACGCGCAACCAACTCGGCAGCACGTGCCCGCAATGACGTTCCTCCCGCATTCCTGTATCTTCGTGCCAATCACCATTCTCGTGCCATCCCTCCGGCTCGTCCGGGGCTGATGGGAAGATGACTGGCGAACTTGACACGCCACTCTCCATCTGGTATGATTTCGCGAGACAATTCGCCCTCGCGTGGCGTGTACCGGCCGGCCGTCGCCGACCGCCTGGCATGAGCCGAGAGGGCGGCAACGGCAATGCATGAAAGGAAAACGCGATGAACTACAAGCGGTGCCGGATTACGGCTGCGGTGGCGCTCGGGATTGCGCTGGCGGCTTCGCACGCGAACGCCTGGCCCACGGAATTCCTGCAAACAGTGGACGCGAAAATCGCCCCCCAGGAATTCGCCGACACCTGGGGCGTCAACCCCGATCATGTGAAAAACAACTTCAGCAACAACGGCACGCTGCAGGTCTACCTGGTGGGAAGCACCGTGCCCGCCAACATCCTCTGGCCCGGCGACAAGATCGGATTCACCTTCCAGTTCACCAACCTCACCGACCAGCCGGTGAAAGCCGCCGGCCGCGTGCTGATCATCCAGTACCAGCTCTTCACCTATCCCGACGGCGTCTTCCACGTCGGGCTGCGCAAGATCGCGGACATCGGCTCCGCGCCGATCTCGGTGGACGTTCAGCCGAAGGGCTGGCAGGACGTGACCGTGCAGCCGGAGATTCCCGACGCGTTCGGCGGCTACGGGGCGATCATCGCGCTCGACGGGCACGACAAGCTGTTCGGCGCCACGTGCGTGCGGACGTTCAAGCCGAATCCGCGGCCGCGGCGCTTCTACCGCCTCACGATGGACATGGGCGAGATCGACGCCCTCAAGCGGATCGGAGCAACCGTGAACCGCATCGGCATCGGCTACAAGCCCACCACCGACAAGGACTTCGACGAGTGGTTCAAACGCGAAGGCGAGCAACTGAAAGCCTACAAGGACGCCGGCCTGCCCCTCACGGTCGAGATCGGCGGGGGCGCCTTCCGGCATCCCAACCAGCCGCTCGGCCGCGAACGACCGTGGCTCGACGACAAGGACGTGATGATGCAGACGAAGTTCGACCTCGCCTGGCTGCCGTCGTACGACGACGACTTCCGCAAGTTCTGCAAACTGCTCTTCGCATCCTACGGCTGGCCGAAAGGCCCCATCAATGGCGTCATGCTGTGGAACGAGCCGTGGAACGGCATCTCGATCTCCGGCTGGGGCGCCGACGACGAGCGCTACCGCGAAATCTACACCGCAATGGCACTCGGCGTCGAAGACGCCCGCAAGGAGGCCGGCGTGCAGGTCTGGATCGGCGGCTGCGATTCGTCGTCGAACACCTTCGACAAGTTCTTCGGCGACGGCTCGAAGGATTTCCTGAAGTGGCTCGATTTCATGAGCGTCCATTACCAGGGGACCGACCCCTGCACGAACGTGAAGCTGCTCGTCGACCGCACGGACGCGGCCGGCAAGCCCGCGCCGGTCGAGGTGTGGGATACGGAAAGCTGGGTGGCCAACTCCGACGACCGCATCGCCGGGGTGCTGTCGGCGATGTACTCGTTCGGGCAGAAACGCGTGGTGGGGATCAACAGCGACTGCATGGTGGAGGCGGTGCAGTGGCGCAACGTGCAGACGGCGGCGGGCGCGGAGCGGCGCACGGAGCGGCGCAAGATCCTGCAAACGTGGTCGGCCGGGGCCGCCGTCGGCGCCTTCCAGCATTTCGTCGGCGAGCGAGCATTCAGGGAAATGCTGTTCAAGAACGGCCTGCCTTTCGTGATGATGTTCGACGGCGAGGCCGCCGAGGACGGCACGGCCGATCCCGAAGACGGCACCGTGGTGATCGTGGGCGATCTCGGGGCGGTGTTCGGGTTCGATAACGTGCTGTTCCGCACGTGCCGCAGCAAGGCCGAGGTGGAGCAGAAGGAGTCGATCCGGCAGAAGCTCGCGAAGCTCGCGGCTGACGATCCCGCCCGCGCGGAGCTCGAGAAGCAGCTCGCCGCACCGATGCCCTACACCGGCGCCACGATGACGATCGCCGCGAAGGGCGGCACGTTCTCGCTGCACGACTTCTACGGCAACCCCGTGCCGGCGGGCAACGGCAAGATCGTGGTGCCGCTGGACGCCCGCGGCTTCTACCTGCGCGGCAACGGCAAGCCCGGATCGTTCGCGGCGCTGCTCGACGCCGTGCGGGCCGGCCGCGTGGAAGGCATGGAACCGCTGGCCGTTGCCTGCCGCGACATGACCTCGCCCATCGGCAAGGACGCC
>DATKYA010000459.1:0-4929 GCA_035528775.1 Planctomycetota bacterium
GGTGATCGCGCGATTCTTCAACATCGTCGGCCCCCGCCAGGTGGGCACCTACGGGATGGTGGTGCCGCGGTTCGTGCGGCAGGCGCTCGACGGCGGCCCGATCACCATCTACGGCGACGGCCGCCAGACCCGCAGCTTCACGCACGTGGCCGATGCCGTCGATTGCGTGACGCGGCTGGCCGGCGAGCCGAAGGCCGAGGGGCAGGTCGTCAACGTCGGCAGCGACCGCGAGGTTTCCATCCGCGAGCTGGCGGAGCTCGTGCGCGGCATCGTGAACCCGAAGGCCGAAATCTGCCACATCACCTACGAGCAGGCCTACGCCCAGGGGTTCGAGGACATGCCCCGGCGGGTGCCGTCCATTGCCCGCGCCCGCGAGCTGGTGGGCTACCGGCCCACGCACGGCCTGGAAGATATCATCCGCGAAGTGGCCGACGCGAGTGGGTGACCCCGAAGACGCGGAGCAGAGGAAGAGGAAAGGGAAGGATGACAAGCGCCCCGCGAGCCCACTGTCTGCGTCACGATGTACCTGCGCGGGGCCACGTCACCGCACACGTCACCGCACAAAATCGATTGAATCATCACTCGCCCGCGCGTATACTATGATGTTTCCGTGTTTCAATGCGGGGCCAGGCGGCATTCAGATCAGCTCCCGGTCGAAGGCTTCATGCTGGTCGACTGCCGTTGTGGGGCAAGTCCTGCAGCTCGTAACACCGTCCCCCTGACACCTGAAGCCATATGAAAATCTTCATCGATGAGATCGTGCGGCGCCTCCAGCCGCTTCTCGACGTGCCCGCTGCGGAAATCGAGTCGCTCGTGCAGGTGCCGGCTGAGGCGGCAATGGGCGACTACGCCCTGCCCTGCTTCCAGCTCGCGAAGAAGCTGCGCAAGGCGCCGCCCGCAATCGCCGGCGAACTGGCCGCGAAGATCGAGCAGGGCCCGCCATTCGACACGATCGAGGCCGTGAAGGGCTACCTGAATTTCTTCGTGAACCGCGGCAAGCTCGCCGAAGCCGTGCTCGGCCGGATCCTCGCCGATGCCGACCGCTACGGCGAATCGGACTCCGGCCGCGGCAAGACCGTGATCATCGATTTCTCCGCTCCCAACATCGCCAAGCCGCTGGGCCTGCACCACATCCGCTCGACGATGACGGGTCACGCCCTCTGCCGCATCTTCGCCGCTCTCGGCTACCGCACCGTCGCGTGGAATTACCTGGGCGACTGGGGCACGCAGTTCGGCCAGCTCATGGTCTCCTACAAGAAACGCGAGCACGAGCTTTCGCGCGGCGAGATCACCGTGAAGGACCTGCTCGACCTCTACGTGCAATATCACAAGGAAGCCGAGGAAGAGGAAACTCTCGACGACGAGGCGCGGGCATGGTTCCGCAAGCTCGAGGAGGGCGATCCCGAGGCCGCCGGGCTGTGGCGGATCTTCCGCGAGGAAAGCCTCAAGGAGTTCAAACGCATCTATGACCGGCTCGGCGTGCACTTCGACACTTACGAGGGCGAGAGCAGGTTCGTGAAGGAATCGATGGAGGTGATCCGGCGGCTGCTAGAATCGGGCCTCGCCGTGAAAAGCGAGGGCGCGGTGATCGTGCCGCTCGACCAGTGGAAGATGCCGCCCTGCCTGCTGATGAAGAAGGACGGCACCACGCTCTACGCCACGCGTGACATCGCCGCCGCCGAATTCCGCCACGCAAGCTACCAGTTCGACCGGCTCGTCTACGTGGTCGGTTCGCAGCAGAAGCTCCACTTCCGGCAGGTCTTCAAGGTGCTGGAGCTGATGGGCTACGACTGGGCCGGCCGCTGCATTCACGCAGACTTCGGCATGCTCAGCTTCACCGGCGGCACCTTCTCCACCCGCCGCGGCAAGCTGATCCTGCTTGAGGACGTGCTCGACAAGGCGGTGGAGATCGCGCGCGCCATCATCGAGGAGAAGAACCCCACTCTCGAAAACAAGGACGAAGTCGCCGAGATGGTCGGCGTGGGCGCCGTGATCTTCGGGGATATCAAGCATCGGCGGAACAAGGACGTGGTGTTCGACTGGGACACCGCGCTGAACTTCGACGGCGAGACCGGCCCCTACCTGCAGTACAGCTACGTGCGGCTGGGCGGTATCATTCGCAAGTACGACGAGCCGCTGCCCGCCGCCGCGAACTTCTCGCTGCTCACCACCGACGAGGAACGGGCGCTGATGAAAATGCTCGGCGATTTCCCTGAGATCGTCCGCCGCGCCGCCGCGCAGTACGAGCCGTCCATCGTCGCCAGTTACCTGCTCGACCTCAGCAGCGCGTTCAACACGTTCTACCAGAAACACCGCGTGATCAGCGACGACCGGGAGCTCACGCACGCCCGCCTGCTGTTCGTTAGCGCACTCCGCACTGTCATCCGCAAGGGGCTGGATCTGCTGGGAATCAGGTGCCCGGAGAGGATGTAGAAGAGGAAGAGATGAAGGGATGAAGGGATGAAGGGAGGAGGAGAAGAGGAGAACATCGAACACTTGAACACTGAACATCGAAGGGAAGAGAACACTCGATAAGCCACCGTCAACGGTCAGCAGAAAAGGCCGGCCGGCGCCATTTCGGGGTCCACTGGGTCCACTTCGTCCACTATGTCCACTTCGTCCACGGTCGCCGGGAAACGCGGTTGAGTGGACCCAGTGGACGAAGTGGACATAGTGGACGAAGTGGACGAAATCTGCACAGCCGCTGCTTTCTTTCGCTTCATCGCTTCATCGAACCACCGCATCACCGCATCAGCCCCTCCTCCTGTCGCAGAATCCGGCAGTACCCACCCGGAACGTTACGCTCTCCCCGGCGGTTGCACTAGTGGAGTTGTTCCGTACTCAGGAAGGAGTGGAAATGGAAAAGCTGAAACAGGGGGATACCGCTCCCGATTTCAAACTGATGGACCAGAACTCGAAGTTCACGGATTTGGCGTCGTTCAGGGGTAAGAAGCTGCTGGTGTATTTCTATCCGGAGGCCGACACGCCCGGCTGCACGCGGCAGGCGCAGTCGGTGGAGGCAAACCTTGCCGAGCTCGCAAACTTGGACGTGATGTGCGTGGGGATCAGCCCCGACCCGGTGGAAAGCCAGAAGCGGTTCGCCGAGAAATACAAGCTGGAGTTCCCGCTGCTGTCGGACTACGACCACAAGGTGGCGGCGGCCTTCGGCGTGTGGGATGACGAGAAGGGCGGGATCATCCGGTCGTCGTTCCTGATCGACGAGAACGGGAAGATCATTGACGCCCAGTACGGCGTGAAGCCGGAGGACACGGTGCCGAAAGCAATGGAGGCGCTGCAGACGGCGGCGAAGTAGCGAATCGCACCGCGCCTGCGGGCATGGGAACAGGGGTGTTTGCCGGGTTTCGCGGAAATCGGGCAAATGCCCCTGGTTGTTTTCGAGTGCGGCGGCGGGGCGATGGGGCGACGAGCTCAGTATCCTGCTGCTTCGTCCTTCGCGGTTTCCACCTCGTTCAGGATCGCGAGATTCCGCTGCACCACGCCGTTGACTGCCTCGCACAGGCGAATGTCGTATGCCCTGACGAACCGGCCGCCGGGCTTCAGGTCGCCCGATCCCGTTCGCAGCCAGTAGGCGGCGGGATAGCTGCACACCTGCCAGCCGAGCTTCGGGTACAGGATAGTATAGGCGCCCCACGGGGTGGTCGACGTGCCGCGGTCGATGATCGGGGAGAACTCGACGACGATCTGGCAGGCGCGGTCGCCGCCGAGCGTCGTGTCGTCGTTTTCCTTCACCACGTTCCGGCTGTATCGCAGTGCCAGGCCGTCGTCGGAGATGCAGTCGTCGGAGAAGTCTGCCAGCTCGGGGTAGTCCGGTTTGAGGCGGGCGATCTCGCCGGACACCTTGATGATAATGCCCATGGATGCGGCTTCCAGCGAGCTGCGCTGGCTGATCGGCGCCAACTCGCCGGGCTCCAGCCCGGGGAATCGCCGCGGAGCCGGAAGCCGCGACTGCATTCCCCCAGGATACAAGCCGTGAAGGCGCTCCTGTTGCAGTGCATCCTGGTCCTCCGGCGATAGCGGTTTCTCGCGTCCGCAACCGCACACAAGCACACTGAGGGCAAGCACGGTCCACGCAATATGTTTCATTCCATCCTCCTTCAGCTCCCTTCCCGATGTTTCGACTGATTCCGGCGGCGGAGCATATTTTCCTGCCGGGTGGACGCCAGCCGGAGGGAGGCATCACGTCGGCGGCAAGCACCGAACATCAGACGTCTTCAGCGTCAGGTGTTCGTCTTCCTCTTTCCCACCTCTCTCCTCGTCCACGCGAGCGCCGCGTTCGTGTCGGGCACGCCATCGCCGGTGCCGCAGCTTTGAAGGATGATGCCGGTGGTGTCGCCGCTGAACACGCGCGGGAGCACGTATTCGGAGTAGTGGCGGCGGGCGTCGGTCCTGTAGTGGCCGCGGGCGAGACCGTTGGTGTCGACGAAGCACGCCACCTTGCGGCGGGCTCGGTTGAACGGGCAGTCTTCGCTCCCCGTCTCCGGCAGCGGGAACTCCCCCGGCCCCGCGTGCGCCTGGATCGACCGCACGTTGGTGATCTGCAGGAGGTTGTCGATGTTGTGGCGGTAGTCGCCGCACGAGTGCACGTGCACTCCGCCGAACGCCTCGCCGAGCTGGTTGTTGTAGGGCAGCGAAAACTCGCGGTACATCTGCGGGCTGAGCATGATCAGCGGAGTGTCGTCCGCGATGCAGATGCCGACGTTCTCGCTGATGCTGGGGAAGTTGCGGCCGGGGAAGCAGGGATGCTCCATCTCCGCCAGGTGCTGCCGCATGTGCTCGATGCTGAAGTCGGTGACCATCTGGCACAGGTGGTGCACGGCCTTCGGATCGCTGATGCAGCCGGCGAGCAGCTCGGTAGGCTCCACGATGTGCGCGGCCACGCTGAAGGGGCATTGCAGGTCCATCGTCCAC
>DATKYA010000460.1:0-2981 GCA_035528775.1 Planctomycetota bacterium
TACAGGTCCTCCAGCATCTCGCTGTAGTAGCCGTAGCGGCGGTAGATGTCGTTGAGGTATTCCATCATCGACCGCTTTTCCTTCTTGAGAGTGGCGGCCATCTCGGCGAGTGTGAGCGCGGCGACAGCGGAGCATTTGTCGCGGGCATATGTGCCCCGCAGGTAGCCGAGGCTCTCCTCCGCGCCAAAAATGAACTCCTTCTCGGGCGGGAGATTCCGGATTGTCTCGCCAACATACTTGAACCCAACAAGCAAATGGTTCACCACGTCCACACCGAAATCATGCGCAATTCGGTCGACCTCCTCGGTGGTCACGATCGTCCGAGCCACCACACCGTGCTTGGGAAGCTTTCCCTGCTCGCGCAGCTGCGACAGCGTGAAGTGGCACATCAGACATGCTATCTGGTTGCCAGTAAGCTTCATCCAGTGCGTGGTGCCATCCGGATACTTCTCCTCGACAGCGCAGCCGGTACGATCGGCGTCCGGATCCGTGGCAATGGCGATGTCCGCTTCCTTCTCGGCCGCCCACTTCATCAGGATGTCGAGCGCCCGCGGCTCCTCCGGGTTCGGCTTGTGGTCGGGCACCGTGGAAAAATCGGGGTCGGGGTCCGCTTGGTCTGCCACCACAATCACGTCGCGGAATCCCGACTGCAGCAGCACGGGCACGACGTTGGTGATGCCGGTGCCGTGAAGAGGCGAATAGACGATCCGCACGTCTCGGTTGGCAGTAAGGGCCATCCTGCAGACGGCGTCGTGATAGGCGGCATCGACCTCAGGGCCGATCTCGACCAGCAAGCCCTTGCCCCGCGCGTCGTCCAGCTCCATTGAGCGGATTTCGGCGACCTTGTTAACCTCGGCGATGATCTCCTTGTCATCGGGGCTGACGATCTGGGCGCCGTCTTCCCAGAACACCTTGTAGCCGTTGTCGCTGGGCGGATTGTGGCTGGCGCTGATGACGACGCCGGCCTGTGCTCCCAGGTGGCGGACGGCAAACGACAGCTCGGGTGTGGAGCGGTACGACTCGAACAGGTAGGCCTTCACGCCGTTGCCGGCCAGCACGCGAGCGGTCTCCTCGGCGAACTTGCGGGAATTGTGGCGGACGTCGTACGCGATCACGGCGCCGCGCTTCGTGGCATCCGCGCCCAGCCCCTCGATGTAGCGGCACAGCCCCTGCGTCGACTCGCCGACGGTCCGCACGTTCATCCGGTTCGGCCCCACGCCCATCGGCCCGCGCCGCCCGCCCGTGCCGAACGGGATGATCGTGAAAAACGAATCGTTCAGCTCGGCCCAGTTGCCCGCGTCGATCAGTTCCTCGATCTCACTTCGGAAGGCGGCGTACTGCGGCTCCTCCAGCCATTTCCGGATGTTGGCCAACGCCTCTGCCGAGATCTCGCCCCTCTTGTGCGCCTCTTCGACCGCCTTGACGGCCCCGGGCCGTTCCTGCACTGCTTTCATGCGAATCCCTTTCTGCCGCGAATCCACACTCGGATGTTTATCAGTGGACCAAGTGGACGGAATGGACAGGATAGACAGAGCGGACAGAATGGACAGAATGGACAGAATGACTGAATGGTTGAAATGCACACCATAGGCATGTGCATCTCTTCATCCCATCATCCCACCATCCCATCATCCCACCATCCCATCATCTCATCATCTCATCATCCTGTCCTTTCGTCATCTCCTTCAGTGCTTCACGGAATGCCCGCCGTTCATCTATTCCCATGCCGGGCGGCCACGGTGGCTCACGCTTCACTACGCCAAGCCGTTCGGCCAGCCAGGCGAGGGCCGAAGCCAGCATCTGCACATGATCGAAACCCAGCGGCGGCGGGTCGTTCACCGGGAACCACATGGCATCGGCGGCATCGTCGCCGGCCTGAACACCGGAGCATTCCGAGAGCAGCAGCCCCGCGTGTGCAACGCTGATGGTGCGGCCGCGCGGGTCGCGCTTCGGATCGTCGAACACCGCGAACGGCTCCAGCACCACATGCTGAACAGCAGTCTCCTCGCGAAGTTCGCGCACGGCCGCATCGCCCACCCGCTCATCGATGTCGACGAATCCGCCGGGGAAGACCCACGTGCCCTTGAACGGCTCCCTGCCCCGCTTCACCAGCAGCACGTTGAGCACACCGCCGCACAGTCGGAACAGGACAATATCGACCGTTACACTCGGCCGGGGATAATCGTATGTGTACTGTTTCTGCAAGATTGCTCGGGATCAGCACGGGCGACCGGACTGGCTCGCCCGGGGATTTCGGATGAATGGTGCGCGCCCGCCTGTCGAACGGCAATGAGCCGCGCGTACACCGGCAGTTCACGGCGACCCTGCAGGGTCGCATGGAAGCTCGAGCGGAACCTGCTGCGCCGTCCTACACCGCCACCCGGATCACCTCTGCGGTCGTGATGAACTCCACGCCCTTCAGTTTCATCTCCTCGATCGCGTCGCGGCCGGTATCCTCGCGGATCGGCCGGGTGGCGTTGAGGATCACCGAAACGCGGCACTTGCGTTTCAGCAGGCCCAGGCACATGTGCTTCACGCAGTAGTCGGTGGCCACGCCAAACACCAGGCAGCGAGGCTTCTGCAGCCGCTCGACCACCTCGTGCAGAATCCAGCTCATGAACGGGTCGACCGTATTCTTCTGCACTATGATCTGCTGGTGCTCTAGAATATCATCGGGCAGATCGGCCGGCCAGTCTATCGGCAATTCGATGTGGTCGGGCAGCACGGTGCCTTCCAGCTTCTCCCAGCCCGGCGTGCCCGGGATGCAGTGCGGCCCGAACTGCGCGAACTCCGGGTCGTCCGGCGCGTGCGTGTCTTTGGTGGAAACCACCATCAGGTTCATGTTGCGGGCGTACTCCATCAGGTCGGTCACCCGCGGGATGATGTCCTCCGCCTCCGGAACGTATAGCTTGCCGGTGGATTTCATGAAATCCACTTGCGTATCTGCGTCGAATAAAACAGCCTTTCTCATTGCGGCTCCT
>DATKYA010000461.1:0-3085 GCA_035528775.1 Planctomycetota bacterium
GCCAGCGGTTTCGTTTTCAACACGCGATTCATCAGCGGTGTGTAGATCGTGAGCACCTGCAGCCCGATGGTGAAGACGGTCGATGCCACCATGTAGCGATTCAGGACGAACTCGCGGATGCCCCGGATCGGCTGTTCTTCCATGCGGCAGGTCCAGGCGTGGAAGAGCTGGGACAGACAGATGGTCATGAAGCAGACGGTGCGGGCGAGCGCCTGGGTGTCTTCGATGCTGTGTGTGCGGCCGAAATGCTTCATCGACCAGAAGAACGATCCGAGCGTGACAAGGGTGATGAGCATGCCGTAGCCGCCGATGGACCGCACGATCCGCGGGCTGAGCACGCCTTCCTTCCTGTTGCGCGGCGGGCGCTTCATCAGGCCGGGCTCGGGCGGCTCGACGGCGAGTGCCAGGGCCGGGAAGACGTCGGTGATCAGGTTCATCCACAGGATGTGCAGCGGCAGCAGGGGGATGGGCGCCTCCGCCGCGTCGGTCCCCAGCAGCCCGAGGATGAACGCCCCGGCGATCGTGCCCACGAAGATCGTGAGGATCTCGCTGATGTTGCACGAGAACAGGTAGGTGATGACCTTCGTGATGTTGGACATCACGAGTCGGCCCTCTTCGACGGCGGCGGTGACCGTTACGAAGCGGTCATCGAGGAGGATGATGTCGGACGTTTCCTTCGCGACGTCGGTTCCGGTGATGCCCATGGCGACGCCGATGTCGGCGGTCTTGATGGCGGCGGCATCGTTGACGCCGTCGCCGAGCATGCCGACGACGTTGCCGTTCTTCTGGAGGGCGGTGACGATGTTGACCTTGTCTTCAGGGGTGATCCGCGCGTAGATGGACGCCTGCTCGGCGTGCGCGGCGAGCTCGTCGATGGACATTTCCGCGAGGTCGCGACCGGGGATGACGGATTCGCCGTCGCCGGCGATGCCGAGGGTGCGGCCGATGGCGGCGGCGGTGCGGGGGTGGTCACCGGTGATCATGATGGTGCGGATGCCGGCGGCCTTGAACGCGGCGATGGCGTCGGCCACTTCGTGCCGCGGCGGATCGAGCAGCCCCACCAGTCCGATGAAGACGAGGTTTTCGTAGGGATCGGCGTCGGCCTTCGTTTTCTTGTAGGCGAGGGCGAGCAGGCGGAGGGCGTCGTCGGCCATCGATTCCTGGGCGCGGTCGAATTCGGCCAGGAGGCCGGGGGTCAGCTCGCGTTCGCCGTCTTCGGTGAGGATTTTCGTGCAGTGTTCGATCACGTGCATGGGCGAGCCTTTCACGAAGGCCACCACGCCGCCGGCGGGATGCGTGTGGATGGTGGCCATCATGAAGGTCTCGGATGAAAACGGCACCTCGCGGATTTCGGGGTAGGTCTGGCGGAGCTGGTCTTGGTCGAGGCCGGCCTTGGCGGCGGCGACGACGAGCGCGGCCTCCGTCGGGTCGCCGGTAATCTTCCACTGGCTGGTCTGGCGGTCGAGCACGAGGGACGAGTTGTTGCAGAGGGCAGCGCAGGTGAGAGCGAGGCCGAGGGCTTCGTGCTCGCGGGGATCGATCTGCGAGGACGCCCGGTTGAACTGGCCCTCGGGGGTGAAGCCGATGCCGGTCACGTCGATCGGGCCGTCGGCGAGGGCGAGCTTCACGGCCGTCATCTTGTTTTCGGTGAGGGTGCCGGTCTTGTCGCTGCAGATCACGGTGGCGGAGCCGAGCGTTTCAACGGCGGGGAGCCGGCGGATGAGGGCGTTTCGGCGGGCCATACGCCACATGCCGACGGCCAGGCCGATGGTGGCGACGGCCGGGAGGCCTTCGGGGACGGCGGCGACGGCGAGCGCGATGCCGGTGAGCAACATCTCGCCGGCCGGCCGGCCGCGCACGATCCCGGCAACGATCACGATCACTGCCACCGCAAGGCAGATGATCACCAGCGAGCGGCCCAGGCTGCGAAGGCGGGCCTCGAGCGGCGTTTCCTCGGCGTGGGCTTCGGTGACCATCTCGGCGATCTTGCCCACTTCGGTGTGCATTCCGGTGGCGACGACGACGGCCCTGCCGGTTCCGGCGACGACGCTGGTAGCCTTGTATATCATGCTCGCGCGGTCGCCCAGCGGGCAGGCGGGATCGGGCACGGGCTGGGTGGCCTTGTCGACCGGCTCCGATTCGCCGGTGAGTGCGGCTTCCTGGGCGCGGAGGTTGAAGGCGTCGATCAGGCGGGCGTCGGCCGTCACGGAATCGCCGGCTTCCAGCTCGACGATATCGCCGGGCACGACGTCCTGCGCGTTGGCAACGATTCGCTTGCCGTCGCGGATGAGCAGGGTGTTTTGTACGCCGAGCTTCTGGAGTGCTTCCATGGCGCGGTTGGCCTTCAGCTCGACGATGAAGCCGATGCCGGCGTTGAGGAAGATCACCACGAGAATCGCGATGCCCTCCAGCACGTCGTTCATCAGGAATGCCACGGCGGCGGCCGCGATCAGGAGGAAGACCACGAGCGACCTGAACTGGCCGGCGAGCAGCTTGACGGCGCTCGCCTTGGCCGGGTCATACAGCTTGTTCGGGCCGTAACGCTCCTGGCGGGCCTTGGCCTCGTCGTCGGTCAGGCCCAGTTTGGCATCGGTCTTCATCTCGGAGACCACGTCGGACGCGGTCAACGTGTGCCACCGTCGCTTGGTCATCAACAGCCTTTCAGTTTCACCGAAACTCGGGAATTCCGCACGAATGAACACATGATATCATATCCCCGGTTACCGGTTCAAGCCGAATCGAAGTGAAAACGCGCGCGGCCATTGCGAGTGCGATCGGATGCGGTGCGGCCGGTGCTTGTAAGAAAATGTAAGTGACGGCGTCCCGGGCGAGTTTGGAGGTTGCAATAGCCCGGCGGGTTTGGTATAAATTCTGTGGGCTGCCGCTGCGGGGCCGCAGCATGCAAACTGCTGAAACCATCGACCACTCACTTAGCTCAGGAAATCGTATGCCAGACACGAAAGCATCCGAGAAGGAAACGCTGCAGGCCGTAGAAACGCTGAAGAACGCCCGCGAGCAGATTCTGAAGGAAGTTCGCAAGGTGATCATCGGGCAGCAGGAGGTGATCGACGAGGTGCTGAGCTGC
>DATKYA010000462.1:0-2586 GCA_035528775.1 Planctomycetota bacterium
CGAGGTGGGCGAGGTGTTCCGCAATCCCGACGTCGCCGGCGTGCTGAAGCGGCTGTGCCGGGCGGAAGCGGCAGCCAGGGCCAACGGGCGAGCCGCCGCCATCGAAGCGGCCGCGCGCACCTTCTACCGCGGCGAGATCGCTGACCGCATCGTCGACTTCATCACACGAAATCCCGTGGCCGACGCCTCTGGCTCCGAGCACGCCGGCCTGCTCACGGCCGACGATATCGCGCAGTGGCAGGCTGCCGTCGAACCGCCGCTCAGCGTCGACTACCGCGGGCTGACCGTCCACAAGTGCTCGTCGTGGACGCAAGGCCCCGTCTTCCTCCAGCAGCTCACGATCCTGGAGGGGTTCGACCTGAAGGCGATGGGCGCCTGCTCGGCCGATTACATCCACACGTGGATCGAGTGCGCCAAGCTCGCCTTCGCCGACCGCGAGGCATACTACGGCGATCCGCTGCTCGACCGCGTGCCGTTCGACGTGCTGCTGTCGAAGGACTACGCGGCCCGGCGTCGCTCGCTGATCGGGCCGACCGCTTCGCTCGAACTCCGCCCGGGCGACGTTGGATTCGGCGTGCCAGACTACGCCACGTTCGACGTGCTTGCCGACAACCGCCGCGGCCTGCATTCATCCGGCGATACCACGCACCTCGACGCCATCGACAGCCAAGGCAACATGGTCGCCGCCACACCCAGCGGCGGATGGATACAGTCGTCGCCCGTGATCGCCGGCCTCGGTTTCCCGCTGGGCACGCGCGGGCAGATGTTCTACCTCGACGCCCGGCGGCCGAACGCCCTCGCCCCGCACAAGCGGCCCCGGGCCACCCTCACCCCCACGATGGTCACCCGCCACGGCAAGCCGCTGATGGCATTCGGCACCCCCGGCGGCGATTGCCAGGACCAGTGGACGCTGCAGTTCTTCATCAACCACGTCGACTTCGGCATGGACGTGCAGGCGGCGCTCGACGCCCCGGAATTCGCCATCGGGCATTTCCCCAGCTCGTTCTACCCGCGGGGCGCCGCACCGGGCTGGGTGGGTCTGGACCGCAGGATCCCGCAGGACGTGATCGACGAGCTTGCGCGGCGTGGGCACGTCATCGGCGCCATCCGCGAAGACCCGATCAAGATGATGGCAATCGTCTACGACGCCGACCGCGGCGTGATCCGGGGAGGAGTGCGATCCACCGGCGGCGTGACGTGCGCGATCGGGTGGTAACCGACCGGACCGCCCGACCACGGCATGCCCTGCTGGCTCCACGGTAGCTGTACGCAAACAGCCTTCCCGAAAGCGGAACCGCCAGGAAATCCTTGAACTTCCTGAAATCGCAAGTGATTGTACCGCAATGACTTGCAGCAAACGCTGAAACAAAGTCGAAAAAATCTCGAGATTTCACTTGACACTTGAAAATTCCGTGTCATAATGCCGGTAGAGGGACGTGACTCAGCAACAGGGATAACCGACCAGGAACCCTCCGGCAGTCGCATCGCCCCGCCTTTCCTGGTGCGGGACGCCGCGGAAACGCCATCGGGTTCAGAAACTGGAAACTAGGGGACGATAATTGGGGACAGGCACCGTTTTTGGATGCCGTTATCCTGCACCCACAGGGCATTCGGGTGGCTTCGGGAGCTACCGAAAATGGTGCCTGTCCCCATTTTTCTAAAGAGCTTCCCGCCTCGGTGCACAACCTTCTCAGGTATGTAATCGATAACTAGGAGTTAAAGAGATGAGACTACGGGCGGTTGTCATCATGGTGGCCATGTTGATCGCGTCCTCCGGAGCACTGCGTGCCGGAGAGCACATTGTGGAAGTACCCGTGATTCGTATTGGCAGCAAGACGTACTGCGAAGATGATCTTGTTGGCACAACCCGCGCACAGCTACGAGAGGAGTTCGATAGGGAAGCCAAGGGCATGCCTCTAGAGCATCTTCAACAGCGGTGGAAAGCGTACGGTGGTGTCCCGAAGGGGTCAAACAAGGTAGCGACCGACAGAGCAGCTCTCGAAGAGTCCGTGTTCCATCAAAGCTGCCAGTTGCTCTTTCGGCGCGCTGTTGTGGATGTTGTACATGCCGCTCTCTACGATGCGATTGCTCAAGCCCATGCCTTGGAAGAATCCGTCTACTTCAAAGTCCCTGTGCTGAGAGGTGCCCTAGATCGGGAATTGGACTACTTCGGTTATGCATACGAGACATCGAAAGAAGATGAATCGAAGGACCGCGGGATCTACGAGGAAGCTAAGCGCAGGTTTGGGCTTTCGAAGCCCTATGAAGAATGGCTGGTCGTGAGGAGAGCGTCACGTAATCGCCCAGGATTCGGACAATGGACAATCAGGAGATATCGGACCCTTGAATTCGCACGAGACCTGCGTGTGAAAGCGGAGCTAGTACGCGATCTACTGAACGAGGTTTGCGATATTGGCGGCTGCTTCTATGAATCGGCAGTTCGTACTAGCCTGGATTTTTCACGGTCCGCGGCCCGATCTGCCTTCGGAAGCCGGTTTCGCCTTGTTCCTTGATATCCTGAGCTATGAAAAGATGCCCAAACCGGTCCGATGTGCCGCGTGACGGACGAATGGGTGGAAGAACGCG
>DATKYA010000463.1:0-4038 GCA_035528775.1 Planctomycetota bacterium
CTGCTCCTTGCCGGGCTCCAGCGTGAGCGACCAGACCATTTCATTGCGCCTGTTGACGGAGTAGACGCCTTCCTCGAGCAGTGAGACCTTCGGGTCGCCCGCCGCCTCGATAAGCTCGCCGGAGAACCGCCGCCTGATGACGAGTTTGATTTCCTCGGCGCGGTGGTTGCTCGCAGTCAGCTCGCCTTTCACCGACACCTTCCGGAAATCGTGCCCGCCGATCCAGACGATGTCGCGCTTCTCCCCCTGCTCTTCGTTTTCGACGGCGCGCGTGCGGACGCTCAGGGCCTTGGTGACGTGCTGCGTGGTTTCCTCGCCCGCACTGACGTAGAAGCTGGTGCGCTGGCCGAGGAACCTGCCGGTTGAGTAGATCGCGGCCGGGCCGGTCGTCATCGGCATCTTCAGCGGGTTGCGGAAGCGCAGGGCATCCCACGCGGCGTCCTGTTCCTTATCTGCGTTCTGCTGCCGCTCGTAATCCTGCATGTACCGGCCTTGGGCATCCCGGGTGTCGGGCACGATCCATTCCACGATCCTCTCATAGCCTGCCTTGCCGGACGCAACGGCTGCGGAGATGCAGTCGCCCTCGGCGAGCGTGCGCCTGCCAATCGGCTGGTAGTGCACGTCCGGCCCCTCGCCCTGCGGTGCCGCGGACAGATCGATACCGGCATCGGGTTCATACCTGTTCGAGATGACCCGCTGCTGGGACATTATATTCCGGTTGCCCCGGCCCTGCGAAGGGTCCATCGAAAGCTGCTGGAAGAAGCTGGCCCAGGTGGTGCGGGCAGACAGCGGCGACGCGACGTGCGCGAACTGGATGCTCGGGAAGCCGGTGATCAGCGAGACCTCCGCGTCCGTGATGTCTTCCAGTTCGTTGCGGACGTCCGCGTGCTGCTCGATGAAAAGCTCGCGGGGATTGGAGATGTCCACGCGGTAGCTGGCCGCCCAGCCGATGCCCTTGGTGAGGTAGCTGACGTTGATGGTCGCAGGCTTCTCCTTCACCTCGCCCACGGTGAACAGCAGCACGGGCTGCGGCTTCAAGACCTTCCTGGGCGGGCCTTCCACTTGTGCGTACGCGATCATCGACGACTCGATGTATGCGGAGCCTGCTTCGGTTTGAAGCACGAGGTACCGGGGCCGGGCCGGCCGGTTTGAGCCGGATACCGAGTGGCTGTACCACCGCCAGTCGTTGGTTTGCTCGTAGGCGCGGTCCCACGTGCGCCGGTCGGGTTTCTCGGGCGGCAGCACAACGCCGGTGGCGGGCGGGATTTGGCCGTCGCGGAAGTGGATGGTCACGCGCCGGCCGGCGAGTTCGTTCTGGAAGTCAGCGCCGGTCGTCGGAACCAGGAGGTCGCGCGTCGTGAGGCGAGTCTCAACGGCGGCATCGCTCTCGATCCAGAATGTGCCGTGCACCGGCTCCGGGACATCGCGAAGGACGTACGCCCCTGGGCCGGGCACCGCCACTGTCCGCTTGACCACCGCGAGGCCGTTCTTGAACAGGCCGACCGAGACGATCCGGCTCTCCACCGGCGTCTCCTTCTCCCCCGCAAAGGCCGCCGAAGACAGAGCAATCGCGACAATGATGACAACCGCGCGCATGTGGTGCTCCTTTCTGGTTTGACGTGAATGACCGCCACCAAGCCTCTCCTCATTAGACGTGTGAAATGCGGATGTGTTGGTAACGGGCGTGTAACAGGCGCGGAGAGGAGGGAGCGATGATGAGATGATGGGAGAAGGATCGACCGTCCGCCCTTCATCGCATCATCCCTTCATCTCCCTCTTCGTGTCTTCGTGCCTTCGTGTCGAAATGAACCTCCCCTTTGCCTCCACCGCTCGATCAGCCGAACCGCTCCTCGCAGATGATCTGGTCGAACGACTTGCGCGATTTGACGACCCGCGCGTCGTCGACCGGGAAGCCGATCGGAATGATCGCGACGATCTCGACGTCGTCGGGAATCGCCAGCAGTTCCTTCACCGGCTGCGACTCGAACGCGCCGACCCAGCACGTGCCCAGACCTTCGTGTGCGGCAGCGAGCATCAGGTGCGTGACGGCGATGGACGTATCCACCACGTGCGTGGGGATCACGCCGCCCACCGTGCTCTCGACCTTCAACGCGCACGCCACGATCACCAGCGGGGCCTCCGCCACGAACTTCTGGTTCCAGCATAGCGGCACCATCTTGCGCTTGGTCGCCGCGTCCTTCACGAGGATGAATTTCCACGGCTGGATGTTGTTGCCCGAGGGGGACAGGCGGGCCGCGTTCAGTACGCGCTCGAGCTTGTCCTTCTCGATCGTCTGAGGCTTGTAGTGCCGCACGCTCCTGCGGTATTCCATCAGTTCATAGAGGTCCATTGCGCTGCTCCCGGTGAGGTGATGAACCATCGCCATCGTCTATCGTAGCCGCGGGCACGCGCCGTGTCAAGCCGAAAAACCCGCGCGGTGCCGATCTCACAGTGGATTTCCTGTTGAATCCGATTCCCTCCTGGGTAAAATACGCACGGCAGAAGACGAGAAGCCGGGAAGGCAAGAGGTAAGAAGTGAAGAAGGCGGGAAGTCAGCACCTGCTTCCGATTTCGACTTCTGATTTCTGACTTCAGATTTCCGACTTTCGCAAGGAGAAACCCATGTTTAAGTACTCGGTGTTCACGGTCGTCCTCCCGGAATACAGTGTGCCGGAAGCGGCGGCGAAGATGAAGGAATGGGGCTACGACGGGGCGGAATGGCGCGTGACCGGTGTGCCGTCGCCGATGCCGTCGATCCCGAACTACTGGTCGGCAAACAAGGCGACTGTCGATTTCGCAAAGCTGCCGGCTTCCGCTCGCGAGGCGAAGAAGATCAGCGACGACGCCGGCCTGGAGATTCCCGCCCTGGCCACGTACCTCGGCTGCACTGACCTCGATTCGGTGAAGAAGGCGATGGAGGCGGCCCAGATCATGAGCGCTCCGATGCTGCGCGTGGGCGTGCCCGGCTACGACGGCAAGACCAACTACCGCGTGCTCTTCGCCAGGGCGCAGGACGACTACGCGAAGGTCGAGCAACTCGCGAAGGACCACGGCCTGAAGGCCTGCCTCGAAATCCACATGGGCAACATCTGCCCGAGCGCGTCGGCCGCGTACCGGTTCGTCAGCGTATTCGACGCGAAGCACGTGGGCGTGATCTTCGACCCGGGCAACATGGTGTACGAGGGAATGGAGAACTGGCAGTTTGGCCTCGAGTTGCTGGGTGAGTATCTGGCGCACGTTCACGTGAAAAACTCGGGCTGGCGGATCGCAAGCGGCCAGCCCAACGGCAACCTCGTCTGGCAGCCCTCCATGGCATCGCTGCGGTCCGGCATCGTGAACTGGTGCGACGTGATCCGCGCGCTCAAGACCGTGAAGTACAACGGATGGCTGTCCAACGAGAACTTCGCCTCCGATCTGCCGACAGATGCCAAGCTGCCCGATGACCTGAAATACCTGAAATCGCTCGAAAAGGAACAGGCAAAGAAACGATGAAGAGATGAAGCGATGAAGGGATGAAGAGAGCCCGGATGAGCCGCTTTCCCATCATCCGTCATCCGTCTGCTCCTGTTCTTTCATCTTCGTGTTCTTTGTACTACTATCTCGAGAATCTCTCGTTTTTCGCGCAAGATTCTGGCACTCAATGGACTCAATGGACTCGATGGACTGGATGGACTCAGTGGACTTGGTGGTGTGCCCAGGCCCCAAGCCGCAGGCCCCAAGCCCCAAGCCCAATGCCATCTTTGGTTGCGGCCTTGGCCGCGCTAGGTCCTTCGTAACTTTGTGGCTTTCTTCATCAGTTCTTTCTTCATTCTTCATTTCATCCAGGAGCTTTCCATGGCGTTGATCGAACGGACAATCGAGAACACGTCGGGCATACCGTTGGGCGGGATCGGTGCGGGCAGCGTGGAGATCAGGGAGGACGGGCTGTTCCACGAGTGGCAGATATTCAACGTGGGGCGGTGGTCGCCGCAGTCGCCGCCGGGGCAGTGCTGCGGGGGCAAGCCGGCGATCGCGACGATGCGGCCGGAAGACTTCACG
>DATKYA010000464.1:0-17134 GCA_035528775.1 Planctomycetota bacterium
TGGAGTGTGGGGAAGCCGGAGTCTTCGCCGCTATCCTTGCCGCCGGTATAGGGGACGTCGCCCATGGTGCGGAAGAGGCCGCCTTCGAACAGCACTTTGCTGGTCTCGTTGACCTCGATTGCCTGGCTGACGCGGACCTGCGGCCGGCGGTAGCCGATGTTGCCCGCGAAGCCGTTGACGATGTAGTTGATGCTGCTGGGCGCCAGCGGCGAGATGATGTCCCAGTTCTGGCCGGCGAGGACGCTGAAGTCGTAGTCGGGCCAGTCGAGCTTCACGTAGGCGAGCCGGAGCATCGGGTTCGACTTGTTCTCGGGGCCGCCGCCATAGAAGTCCATCTCGAATCGGCCGCTGGTCATTGCCTCTCCGACCTGTGGTCCGCTGATGCTCAGGCCCAGGCGGGTCTCGTTGGCCGTCATGTTGAACTCGTTGTCGTGCTTATTTGTCGCCTCCGAATCCACCCAGTAGGCGTAATTGCCCGGGCGGACGTGGGCGGTGTCGTAGGATGCATCGAGCTTGATGAAGCCGTAGAGCTCGACTTTCAGCGATGACAGCATGGGGAACTTGTTGGCGGGGAGGGCTTTCTTCAGCTCGTCGATTTCCTGCCGCAGAGTCTTCTCCTCTTCGACGGGCACGCCTTCCTGCGGTTTCAGGCGCTCCTCCACCAGCTTGCGCAAGTCCTGGATCTCCTTCTTGAGAGTGGCGTTCTCCTTGGCGAGATCCTCGAGCGTAGCCGGCGCTTCACCGCCGAGAGCCGGCCCTGCCATAAACAACAACAACCCACAGATGGCGAACCCCAGCCACAGTCTCAGCATAATCTGGCTCCTTTGTTCCACTCATGCCTGACAGGAAAGCACACGGATCGGAAATGATCGTACGGCTCTCCTGGAATTGGCGTAAGATTTTACAAAGAAACCGCCTTACGGTCAAGAGGGAAAATCACTTTTCGTGCGGCCGTTATTCCTGGACGTGTGCAGCGCGCTCGAAAATGTGACGTGCCAGCGTGGCGAGCCTGTCGTTTGCGGTATTTCGTTCGAGGGAGAACACAAAGGTTCGCCCCTACGCCCGGCACCGGGCATTTGTCCCCCCATTTGCGTTGGCATGTACTTAGAGATTTCACGTTCGGAAAAAACGCCATCTTGAAGCTCCCTCTTCGGAACATGCTTGATTAGGGCCTGATCGTGCCTATAATAAAGTACCGTTGAATGACGAGTGAATGACGAGCGGGCGCAGAGCTTCTTGCGCGATACGCAACGCGATACGCAACCTGAGTTTTCCACAGCGAATGGCACAGCAGAGCGTTGAAGATACCGTAGACCGCACGCCGGACGGCCCCATCTCGGCGGCCTCTCCGAACACCGGTGGTTCGTCGTACCAGGGCCATAAGGCCCCCTCGGCACAGGGGAGGCGAGCTACCGGCAATCCCGACGAGCTTCGCCTTCCCGAGTCCTATGGAGTCGAGCGCATTGTGCTGATGTGCCAGGACCCGTTTACCCTTTATTGCTATTGGGAGCTGCACAGCGGCTCATTGTCCCGAGGCCTGCCTCAGATCGCCGATGGCGGCAGATGGGCGCTGAACGTTCAGCCAGAAGGATGTGATCCGTACGACATTGATGTGGCTGCTGATCAGGGGGCCTGCTGCTATGTGAGCCTGAAGCAGGGGGGCGGGCCATACGTGGTCGTTCTGGGTATCAGAACCAGGAGCGGAGAGTTTCTGCCTCTTCTCAGGTCAAACAGGCTGGTGCTGCCGCCGCCGACCGTATCGGATGTCGAGGACGAATCGTGGTCCGGGGGAGCGGAATTCGACGCCCGGGCTTTTGCGGCAACGCTCTCGCCGCATTCCGGCGAGGGCCGTGCATCGGTCGAACTGCCCGATGGACCGAGCTCGCTGCAATCGTTCGGCCCGCGCTTCCACAACTGGTCTTCCTTCTTGCTCGCGAAAAAGAATACCGCCTGAGCCGTCCTTTCGGTTGATCAGTTTGCCAGTTGCCCGGTTGACGACCAACAGAACAACTCACCAACTGAACAACTGAACAACTATTGTTGAGCAGTATGAACAAAGTCTTCCTCGCCATTCTGTGGCACCAGCACCAGCCGTACTATAAGGATCTCGTAACCGGCGAGATGCTCATGCCGTGGGTTCGCCTGCATGGCATCAAGGACTACATCGGGATGGTGGACATCCTCGATGAGTTTCCGGGCCTGAAACTGAACTTCAACCTGGTGCCGTCGCTGATCGACCAGCTTGAAGACTACCTGCACGGCACCTGCAGCGAACGGCACCTCGAGCTCGCCCGCAGGAACGCCGACGCCCTCGAAGAAGACGAGATCAAATGCATCCTCGACACCTTCTTCATGGCCAACTGGGAGAACATGATCAACTCCCACCCGCGCTACGGGGAGCTGCTGGCCAAGCGCAACTTCGAGCGGCGCAGCATCGATAAGGTATGGCGGAAGTTTTCACGGCAGGAGCTTCGCGACCTGCAGGTATGGGCGAACCTCGCGTGGTTCCACCCGCTGGAGATCGACCGCGATCCCTTCCTGAAGGGGCTGGTTCAGAAGGACCACGATTACACCGAAGACGAAAAGCACGAGATGCTGGCGAAGCAGATGGACGTGCTGGCCCGCGTGCTGCCGAAGCATCGCCAACTGCAGGACGAAGGCCGGATCGAAGTGTCGACCACGCCGTACTATCACCCGATCCTCCCGCTGCTGTGCGACATGCGCTCGGCCCACCGCGCGCTGCCGCGAATGAAGCTGCCGGACGTGAAAGGCGACTGGAAGGAAGATGCCCGGCACCAGCTCGAGATGGCGGCCGGGCTCTACCGGGAGAAATTCGGGCGCGAGCCGCGCGGCCTCTGGCCGTCGGAAGGATCGGTGAGCCCCGAGATGCTCGTTCTCGCGGCGGAAGCCGGGTTCACCTGGATGGCCACCGACGAGGAAATCCTCGCCCGATCGCTCGACGTGCCCATGTATCGCGATTCGAGCCAGCGCATCAACCGCCCCGACGTGCTCTACCAGCCGTACAACGTGAGGTCCGACGACGCCTTCATCAGGATGATCTTCCGCGATCATTTCATGTCGGATCTCGTCGGGTTCAAATACCAGTGGATGCCGCCGGAAGTGGCGGCCAACGACTTCCTCATGCGGCTGTGGAACATCCGGCAGAGCGCGCCCCACAACGACCATTTCGTGACGATCATCCTCGACGGCGAGAACGCCTGGGAGCACTACCGGAATTCCGGGCTCGATTTTCTCCGCACGCTGTACCGCAGGATCACGGGCGAGCAGTGGCTGCAAACGGTGACCATCAGCGATTACCTCCATCAACGGCCGCCAGGCGCGAACATCGCCAACCTGTTTTCAGGGTCGTGGATCAGCCACAGCTTCGCCACCTGGGTGGGCCACCCCGAGAAGAACACCGGCTGGGAATACCTGAGCCATACGCGGGCCTTCCTGACGACGGTGAAGGCGGCCGACGCCGCACACCAGAAGGCGGTCGACGCCGCCTGGCAGGGGCTGTACATCGCGGAAGGGAGCGACTGGTTCTGGTGGTACGGCGACGACCACTTCTCGGGCAATGACGAAGCGTTCGACGAGCTGTTCCGCAAGCACCTGAAGACCGTCTATCCGCTGGTGGGGCAGCCGCCGCCGCAGTTCCTGGACAATGTGATCATCCAGGTGGACCGGCAGGCTCTGTATACGCAGCCGCGGGCTTTTCTGGACGTGCGGCTGGATGGCCGGCAGACGTCGTACTTCGAGTGGGCTGCGGCCGGCCACTACGATTTCCGCCGCGATCATGGCACGATGCACAAAGTGTCCGATAATATAGTATCCGACGTCTTCTTCGGCTTCAACCAGTCGACGCTGTTCCTCAGGTTCGACCCGGCCCTGGAGATGACGGAGGACGAGCACCAGCCGATCGAGATACTGGTGTGGTTTCTGAACAAGACGAAGGGCGACCTGTTGCTGCACGTGAGCGATCTGGCCCTCGGATTTCCGAAACTGACGCTGGAAGGCCCGCACCTGTCGGAGCCGATAATGCTCGCCAGCGTGGCATTCAAGCGAATCCTGGAACTTGGGTGCCCGTTCGAGTTGCTGGGGTGCTCCGAGGGCGACAGGCTGGAGTTCTTCGCAGAGGTGAAAAGAAACGGTAAAACCGCCCAGCGAATCCCCGAGAATACAGTAATAGCTTTCACAGTCCCGTCGAAGGACTTCGAACGAGTGATGTGGCAGGTATAAGGCCCTGGGCCGACCATCCGAGAGGAAGCCGTGCGGAGTGATGCTCCCCGGCGCCGTGCAGAATTGGAGGATCATCGATGCCCGAACTCAGGAAAGATCCTGTAATCGGCAGATGGGTTATCATCGCAACAGAACGGGGCGCCCGCCCCACCGATTTCAAGTCGGCGCCGCAAGTGATAAGCCGCGGCTTCTGCCCCTTCTGTGAGGGGAACGAGGACAAGACACCTCCCGAGATCGTGGCGATCCGCGACTACGGCAATCGCGACACGAAGGGCTGGCGGGTGCGAGTCGTCTCCAACAAGTTCCCAGCCCTCCAGATCGAGGGCGGGCTGGACAAGCGCGGCGAAGGCATCTACGACCTGATGCGTGGTGTCGGCGCTCATGAAGTCATCATCGAAACCCCCGAGCACGTCACCTCGCTCACCAGCCTCTCCGTAGCGCAGATCGACGAGGTCCTCACCATGTACAGCGACCGGCTGAACGACCTGAAGAAGGACAAGCGCTTCGCCTACGGGCTCGTCTTCAAAAATGTGGGGTCGATTGCCGGGGCTTCGCTCGAGCACACGCATTCGCAGTTGATCGTTACGCCCGTGGTGCCGATCACCGTGAGCAGGGAGATGGGGGGCTGCCGCGAATTCTTCGATTACCGCGGGCGCTGCCTGATGTGCGACATGCTCAAGCAGGAAACATCGAACGGCGGGCGGGTGGTGATCGACGGAGACCAGTACGTGTCGTTCGAGCCGTTCGCATCGCGGTTCCCGTTTGAGACATGGATCCTGCCGAAAAAGCACCGCTCGCACTTCGAGGTCGTGCCTCACGACGAGCTGGGCGAGCTTGCGGACGTGCTGAGGGAAAGCCTGGTGCGGATCGAGAGCGCGCTCGAAAATCCGCCATACAACTACATCATCCACAGCGCTCCGTTTACCGTACAGGATCTCGAATTCTATCACTGGCACATCGAGATCATCCCGCGGCTGACCAAGGTGGCAGGCTTCGAGTGGGGCACCGGCTTCTACATCAATCCAGTGCCGCCGGAGAAAGCCGCCGAATTCCTTCGTGGCGTCGAGAAGTAGTGTGCTTCCGTGCACATCATGGAAGCCGGACCAATCAACCGGTGGCCTTCAGGAAAAGGTTCGAACTATGAACATACTGTTTGCTACTCCGGAAGCAGCTCCGTTCGCGAAGACAGGCGGCCTTGCCGACGTTGCCGGGGCCTTGCCCAAGCATATTCACGACGATCTGCACCAGAACATCGCCGTGATCATGCCCTACTACCGCAAGGTGCGGGGCAGCGGCTTGCCGATCGAGGAGACGGGCGTGGAATTCAGCATCCCCGTCGGCCAGGTCACTCGCAAGGCTACCATCCTGCGCTCGCATTTACCGGGGTCCGACACTCCGATCTACTTCGTGCAGCAGGATGCCTACTACGACCGCGAGCAGCTCTACGGCGAGAAGGGCCTGGACTACAAGGACAACTGCGAGCGATTCGTGTTCTTCTCCTGCGCCGTGATCGAAGCCGCGAAGCGGTTGATGCCGAACGTTGATATCATCCACTGCAACGACTGGCAGACCGGCCTCGTGCCCGTGTACATGAAGACGCTCTACGCCGACGACCCGGACGTAGGCAATGCCGTCACCGTGATGTCGATCCACAACATTGCCTACCAGGGGGTGTTCTGGCACTGGGACATGCGCCTGACCGGCGTGGACTGGTCGCTGTTCAACTGGAAGCAGCTGGAGTACTTCGGGAAGCTGAACATCCTGAAGGGCGGGATCGTGTTTGCCGACAGCATCTCCACGGTGAGCAAGACCTACGCCCGCGAGATCCAGACAACCGAGTTTGGCGTGGGCCTGGAAACGGCGATCCAGACGCGCGTGGACGACCTCTACGGCATCCTGAACGGCATCGACTACAGCGACTGGGACCCGGCGCACGACAAGCTCATCCCGGCCCACTACACCGCCGATGATCTGTCGGGCAAGGGCGTCTGCAAGCGCGAGCTCCAGGTACGCAACAACCTCCCGGTCAGGCCCGAAGTGCCTCTGATCGGAGCAATCAGCCGGCTGGACAAGCAGAAGGGCTTCGACCTGCTGGAAGACGTCATCGACGACCTGATGCAGGATGACATCCAGTTTGTGCTGCTGGGCACGGGCGACCCGCAATACCACGAGTTGTTCGAGAAGATCGCGTCCGACTATCCGCAGAAGGCCGGGATCAACCTGAAGTTCGACAACGCCCTTGCCCACCAGATCGAGGCCGGCGCCGACATGTTCCTGATGCCGTCGAAGTACGAACCATGCGGGTTGAACCAGATGTACAGCCTGCGCTACGGCACGGTGCCGGTGGTTCGGTCGACCGGCGGCCTCGCCGATACCGTCGTCGATTTCAACGAGCAGACCAGGGAGACAGGCAACGGCTTCGCCTTCGAAAACTACACGCCCCGGGCACTGCTCGACACGGTCAGGCGCGCCGTGCGGACGTATTACACGCGCGACTGGCACAAGCTGATGGTCCGCGGAATGAGGCAGGACTGGTCGTGGACGCGCAGCGCCCGCGAGTACCTCGAAATGTACGAGAAAACGTTCGCGAAGGCGGCCAAGCGGCAGTCTACCGGAGCCACCGTGTAGAGGCGGGCTGCCCTGCGCCGCATTCCGGCACAGCCGCGTTGCCTGCTCGATCCCACGGGCAGACCAGCATCGCAAGCAGGCGAATCACGGCCTGCCTGCCCCCTCCGTACGCCATGATCCGGTCGTGATCCCGGTTGTTCCGGGGGAGTATTCATTTTTCCGTTGACAACTTGGGTCGCATGCCTGTAACATAGTGAATGTGAACCCCCGAACTGCCGGCAGTGTTGTCGTTAAGGGAGTAGCCGACGGCATGAGTAAGATCCACTTCCTTGCAGCTCTCCATGAACATCAGCCGGTGGGGAATTTCGACACTGTTTTCCACGAGGCGTGCAGCAAGGCGTACAAGCCGTTTCTGGATGAGCTGCAGCGCCACCCCAAAATCCGCATCACGCTCCACTACTCGGGCTCGCTGCTCGAGTGGATCGAGTTCAACCGGCAGGACATCATCGACCAGATGCGCGAGATGGTGAAGGCCGGGCAGCTCGAAATCATGGGCGGAGCCTACTACGAGCCGATCATGGCGATGCTGCCCGACCGGGACAAGATCGGGCAGATCAGGATGTACGTGGATCACCTGCAGGAGCTGTTCCAGACGCGGGTGCGCGGGCTGTGGCTTCCCGAGCGCGTGTGGGAGCAATGCCTCACGAGGCCGCTGGTCGACGCCGGAATCGAGTACACCGTCCTCGACGACACCCACTTCAAGTACGCCGGCCTCAACGATGACCAGCTCAACGGCTACTACGTGACCGAAGATTGCGGCCGCGTGCTGCGGCTGTTTGCCGGGAGCGAGAAGCTCCGCTACTACATTCCGTTTGCCGATCCCTGGAAGACCACCGAGTATCTGGGGGAGATGAACGCCGCCAGCCCCGACGCGATCGCGGTCTACGCCGACGATGGCGAGAAATTCGGCATCTGGCCCGAGACCTTCAAGCACGTCTATACCAACGGCTGGCTCGGGCGGTTCTTCGATGAGCTGGACCGCAACGTGCATTGGATCGATTTCGCCACGTTCAGCGAGGTGATCGACCGGTTTCCGCCCAAGGGGAGGATTTACCTTCCCGACGCATCCTATCGCGAGATGACGGAATGGGCGCTGCCGGCCACGACGCTTATTGAATACGAGGAGGCGGTTGAAGAGCTGCAGCGTCGCGACCTCTTCGACCGCGTGCGGCGTTTCATGCGCGGCGGATTCTGGCGGAACTTCAAGGTAAAGTATCCCGAATCCAACCTCATGTATTCGAAGATGATGCACGTGAGCAACAAGGTGGAGGCGATCAGGCAGGAGAATCCCGCCGCCTACGAGCGGAGCCGGCGCGAGCTCTACCGCGGCCAGTGCAACTGCGCGTGGTGGCACGGCGTCTTCGGCGGGCTCTACCTCCCGCACCTGCGGCATGCCATCTACGAGCACCTGATCGCCGCCGAGCAGATCGTTGATTCCGCTCGGGGCAGGAATCGGCTCGACGTGGAGGAATTCGACTTCGACATGGACCTAGCCGGCGAGGTTTACCTCGGCAACGACCGGCTGACCGCCGTGGTCAAGCCCAGCCGCGGCGGCCACCTGATCGAGCTTGACAGCCGGACGAAAAACGTGAACCTGCTCGGCGGGCTCTCACGGCGGTTCGAGGCCTACCACAAGAACGTGGTTGCCCCGCCCCCCGAAGTTGCCCCCAGCGACGTCAAGAGCATCCACCACATCGTGAAGTCGAAGGAAGAAGGGCTCGGCAAGCTGCTGCGGTACGACTGGTACCCGCGCGAAGGCTTCATCGATCATTTCTTCATGGCCGACACGACCATCGAGTCGATGATGAACTGCGAGTTCGTGGAGCGTGCCGACTTCGTGCTGGGATGGTACCAGCACACGGTCAAGCCCGACGAGCGGCAGATATCGATTGAGCTTCACCGCGACGGCACCGTGTGGGTGAATGGCTCGGCGCACCCGGTGCGGCTGGAGAAGACGTTCAGGTTCCCGCGTGCAGGCTCGCAGATCGAGTGCAGCTACAGGATCACGGCCGGGGCGCCGCTCGATATCATCTTCGCACCCGAGATGAACCTCGCCTTTCCCGGCAAGGATCCCGACGTGTGGAACTACCGGCTGAAAGGCGAGAGGAACGCCGGCAAGCTCGAAGGGCTTCATTCCTTCGAAAACCAGGATGAAGCGGGCGTGAATGACAAGATGAAGAGCATGGACATTTGCCTGCATTTCAGCTCGCCTGCATCGATCTGGCTGTATCCGATTCGGACGGTTTCGCAGTCGGAAGGGGGTTTCGAGCACGTCTTCCAGAGTTGCGCGATTGTGCCCAGATGGCCGCTGCACCTGGAGCCGAATCACCCGTGGGAGGTGACGGTGACGTTGGTGGTGGCCGACAGGTAGGGCATAGGTTTTGACATCAGCTAACCGGGCGGGCCGCTGAGTCGGACGAACGACTCGTCCGAGCGAACGCCTGCGATGCCTGCCCCTGCGTGAGCAAACGATGGCGGAGACTTTGTTGAACTCGTCCAGCGACACAGGCGGCGATGCGATCCGGTTCCTGCGTGCGCATGCGCAGGAGATCGTGAGCACGTGGGCCTCTCGCGCCTGCGCATTGCCGGCCAGCAAAGGGATCGGCGGGCCTGAGACCCGCGCGGAAATCACCGCCGCCCTTCCCACCTGCCTCGGGATCGTGTTTGAGCGTGCGGAGTTCGATCCGGCGCATGATGGCGCCGCACTGAAGGTGACAGCAGACCGGCTGTCGGCCAGCGGCGTGCCTCTGGCAGCCATCGAGCGGGCGTTCAGCCTTCTGCATGAGGTGGCAGCCGACTACGCCCGCGAAAGCCTCCGGTCGGCCCCGGCCGTCCTGGATGCCGCCCTGGGAGCGATTCAGCCTCAGTTCGACGAGGCCCGCGCCGAGCTGGCTCAATTCTACATGACCTCCACCCTGCGCAAGCTGCAGGAAGTTGAGGACAAATACCTCAGCTTCATGAAGAACGTGTCTGATGCGTTCTTCGTGTGCGGTGCCCAGGATGCCGCCATTCTGGAGACCAACCGCCGGGCCGAGGAAATGACCGGGCACAAGACCGGCTCCCTGGTCGGCATGCGGCTGCCCGACTTCGAGAAGCAGCCCGGAGGCCGCCTCCTCCCCGCCTGCAGGCAGGCGCTCACCGAACGCCAGACCGTGTCGCTCGACAATGTCGAGTTTGTGCGCAAGGACGGCACCACGATCATTGCCGAGGCAAGGATCGGCGCCCTCTACGGCGACTATACGGCGCAGCCGACGCTGCTGGTTGCGGTGCACGACACCACGATCGAGCGGGAAGTGGAACGCCGCATGCAGAGCTTCAGCGACCAGCTCAACCACACCGCGGCCGAGAAAAGCGAGGAAATCGCCGCTCTCACCCGCCTCACCTCCGCGATCAGCTCGGGCCTGGAGATGAACAAGTTCCTCCAGGTAGTGATCTTCGAGATCGGCAAACTGATCCCGTTCGACCGGCTGAGCATCCTGCTGATGGAGGATGGCGGCCAGCAGTATCGCGTGATGGCGTCGGCGGGTGCCGCGAACGACCAGCCGGCTCCCGGCGCGGTGTTTTCGCTGAAAGGCTCGATGGTCGAGCAGGCATACGTCGAACGCAAGCCGATCGTGCAGAATGATCTTCGTGCGGCCGATGCCGGATCGAGCAGTGAGCAGGCGACGCCGCTGGAAGGTGTGAGGTCCTTCATCTGCGCCCCGCTGGCGACCGGCCAGAAACTGGTGGGCGCACTGCTGCTGGCCAGCGCGCAGGCGGCTGCGTTCGGAGCGCGGGAATCGCGAATCCTGCAGGACATCGGCGAGGAAGTAGCCGTTGCAATGCAGTGGGCGAAGCTGCGCGAGCTTGAGCGGCGGCGCAAGGCCGAGATGAACATCATCAACGAAGTCGGCCGGGAAGCGATGTCGACCCTCAACCTCAAGGCCTTGCTGAAAACCGCCTGCACGTCCATCCAGAAGAATTTCACGTTCTACGACGTCAGCATCTTCCTGGTCGATTGGACCAAAAACGAGCTGGAGCTGGCGGCGCATTCCGGCGTGGATGCAAGCTACCCGGCGGAAGGCTGGCGCACGAAGATCGGAAGCGGCCCCATCAGCAGAGCCGTGCAGTCCAGCGGCGTCATTCTCGAAAACGACGTCTGTCGCAGCAGTTGCGGCCCGGCAGGCCCGGAAGACGCCCAGCCGGCCGGCTCGCAATTGTGCGTGCCCATCAGGATTGCCGGGCGCGTCGACGGCGTGCTGTGCATCCGCTGCAGGGAAGTGAACGCGTTCTACGACAACGCGGTGAGCGCCCTCGCTACCCTGAGCGACCTGATCGCCCGTGCGATCGAGAACGCCCGGCTCTACCAGCATACCTGCTCGTTGCGTGAGCTGAACGAAAACATCATCGCCACGATGCCGTCCGCACTGCTCGTGCTCGACGAATCGCTGGACGTCATCCTGGCGAACTCCGCCTACTGCAAGATCACGGGCATGCAGAAGAAGGACGTCGAAGGCAGGAATATCCGGCACCTGTGGGACGACGAGTTCCTGAAAGACAGCGGACTGCTGGAGTGCCTGAAGGGATCATTGCAGACCGGCAAGGGCCGAACGCTCACCAATATCCGCCACCAGCGCGCGGGCCAGCAGATGGTGCTGAACTTCGGCACCAGCTACATGACCGCCGGGGAGAAGCCGCGGCTGCTGCTGATCATCGACGACGTCACCGAGACGGTGGAACGTGCATTCCAGCTCTCAATGCTTCGCGAGATCAACGAGGCGATCCAGGGCACGCTGGAGCTCGACAATATCCTGCGGCTGGTGCTGACGTGCGTGACGGCCGGGCACGCACTGGGTTTCAACCGCGGCTTCCTGCTGATGGTCGACAAGTGCAACAGCCGCCTCGAAGGCACGACCGGCATCGGCCCCCTGAGCCTCGAGGACGCCCGCAGCATCTACTCCGACGAATCGCTGCGCCGCAAATCGCTCAAACAGCTTCTCAACGAGTGCGATTTCTCCGTCCGCAAGGAAGACCTCCCCCTCTACAAGCTGGCCCGGAAGCTCGTGTTTGGCCTCAACGAAGACGAGATCGTCGTGAAGACCGTAAAGGAGAAGAAGCCGTATCTCGTACACGATGCCGTGCACGACGAGCGCGTGAGCAAGCGGCTGCGCGAGTTGCTCGGGTCCAACTCGTTCGTCAGCGTGCCCCTGGTGGCCAAGGATGAGGTTATCGGCGTGATTCTTGCCGATAATCTCTATAGCGGGCACCCGATCACCCAGGAGCGTGCCGAGCTGCTGGCGATCTTCGCCAACCACGCCGGGCTCGCCATTGAGAACGGCGAGTCCTACGCCCGCCTGCAGGAGGAGATACGGGAGCGGACGGAAGCCTACGAGCGGTTGGAGGAGATGAAGGAGAAGGAGGTGCGGACCAGCCAGCTCGCGGCGGTGGGGGAGATGGCCGCCCGCGTGGCTCACGAAATCCGCAATCCGCTCGTCACGATCGGCGGCTACGCCCGGGCGATCCTGAAGTCGCTCTCGCCCGAAGACGACCGCTATCACAAGGCCGAAGTGATCGTGGGCGAGGTGATGAGGCTCGAGAAAATCCTCACGGGAGTGGTTGACTTCTCCAAGCCGGCGACGCCCAGCAAGGCGATCCTGAATCTGGACGCGATCGTCGACCAGGTGACCGAGTTCTTCAGGCCCCAGCTCACCGAGCGCAATATTCGGCTGGAGCGCGTGCAGCACAGCCAGCTCCCGCAGATCTCGGCCGACGGGATCCAGTTGCGCCAGGCGTTGCTGAACATCGTGAAAAACGCCATCGAAGCCATCGAGCGCGACGGCAAGATCACCATTTCCACCGAGTTTGACGGCGAAATGATCGCCGTCGACATCATAGACACCGGGCCGGGCATCATGGATGACGTCCGTGCGAACCTGTTTAATCTGTTCTACACCACCAAACCCGGTGGCACCGGACTCGGCCTAGCCATTACACGCAAGATCATCGAAGACCATCGCGGGTTCCTCAACGTGGAAAGCAACCTGGGTGAAGGAACAACGTTTTCGGTGTATCTGCCCGTTGGCATCGGCGGCGACGAGGGGCCACCACTGCAGGCTCCTGTTCAAGGAGGACCTCAACTATGACGAAAATACTAGTGGTTGAAGACGACAAGAATCAGCAGGAACTTTACCGCCAGGAACTCATGGACGAAGGCTACGAAGTCGACGTGGCTTCCGACGGCAAGGAGGCAATCACCAAGGCGATGAAGGACCGCCCCGACCTCATCGTGCTCGACATCTCGATGCCCGGCATGGACGGCATCGAAGCCATGGGCAAGATTCTCGGCACCGACAACCGGATCCCGATCGTCCTGAACACGGCGTACTCGTCCTACAAGGACAATTTCATGACCTGGTCGGCCGACGCCTACGTGATCAAGTCGGCCGATCTGACGCCGCTCAAGAACACCATCAAGCAGGTTCTGGAAAACGTTCGACAGCAATTGGGAAAATGACATGGGCCGGACCACCCACAACATGCTGAAGGAAACCCTGGCAGTCGTTCTCGCCGGCGGACAGGGCGAACGCCTTTACCCGCTCACCAAGGACCGGGCGAAGCCGGCCGTCCCGTTCGGCGGAGTCTATCGCATCATCGACTTCACTCTGAGCAACGCCGTGAACTCCGGCCTCCGCCGGATCGACGTGCTCACGCAGTACAAGTCGTATTCCCTCCAGCGCCACCTGCAGCTCGGGTGGGACATCTTCAACTTCGAGCTCGGCGAGTACCTCCAGGTGATCCCGCCCCAGCAGCGCATGGCCAGCGTGTGGTATCGCGGCACCGCCGACGCCCTCTACCAGAACATCTACATCCTCGAGAAGGAACGGCCGCAGTGGGTGCTCATCCTCTCCGGCGACCACATCTACAAGATGGACTACGCCCGGATGCTGCAGTACCACGTCGACCGCGGCGCCGATCTCACCGTCGCCTGCATCGAAGTGAACCGCGAAGAAGCCAGCCGGTTCGGCATCGTGCGGGTAGACGAAGACAGCCGGATCATCGACTTCGAGGAGAAGCCGGCGGATCCGAAGCCGATCCCCGGCCGGCCCGACGCCTTCCTGGGCTCGATGGGCGTGTACGTGTTCAACACCGAAGAACTCGTCCGCCAGGTCATCGTCGACTCAAAACGGTCCACCGATCACGATTTCGGTCGGAACATCCTCCCGCAGATGATCCACAACCGCGACGTTTTCGCCTACAATTTCGCACAAGGCTCGGTGGGGAATCCCTACTGGCGCGATATCGGCACGATCGATGCCTACTGGAGCGCCAGCCAAGACCTCCTGGAGTCCGATCCGCCGTTCGTTATAGACGATCCCGCCTGGCCCATCCGCACGTATCAGGGGCAGTATCCGCCCGCCCGGATCGTTTCGACGGAACGCGATCCCCACAACTGCGGCGCCGCCATCAACTCCCTGATCTGCGCCGGCTCCGTCATCCACAACGCCCGCGTGAGCGATTCCATCCTGTCGCCCGGGGTGGTTGTTGAAGAGGGCGCCGAAGTCGAAGGCTGCATGCTCATGCAAGGCACACTTGTCGCCAAGGGCTGCAAGATCCGCAACACGATCATCGACAAATACGTGCACATACCCCCGGGCACGCAGATCGGCATCAACCACGAAGAAGACAGCCACCGGTTTACCGTCACGAAGAGCGGCGTCGTCGTCATCCCGAAGGAATTGCCATTCGAGCAGGGGTTCGAGGTGCCGATCAGCACCTGAACCGGCCGGAGCGCGCCCGGCGGACCATCGCACGCCGCGCGGCTCCCGCTCCGCAGGTAACGCACGGGGTTCCCGGCACAATCAGAATCTTCCGCCATGCTGCCACACTGGAAACACACGCAACGCATCATCGTTCTCGCCGTGGTCGCGTTGCTGCTGTGCCACGCCGCCCTGGCCGAGGAAACGGCCACCCAGCTCGCCGGATCGAAAAGCCTCGGAAAGCTGTGGGCGTTCCTCGCCACCTCGTCGTTCGCGGCTGGGCTGATCTTCCTCTTCATCGCCGCCACCGTCACGGCCTATGTAGCCCGGAAGATCCGCGACCGCTGCCTGAAAACATTTCAGCGCTATCAGGTGACCGTCGAGATGAAGGACGGCACATGGCTGCACGGCAGGCTGGGTGTCGAGCGCACCGGCATGGAGTTCACCTACATGCCCGAAGTGCCCCAGCACATGCACGACCCCGACGAATCGAGCTACCTGCTGTTCCAGAACGAGTACCCCCGGATGTACCTGCTGCTGAGGTACCACGACTACCTGAGCGAGAAGGAGCGATCCAGCCGGGAGGCGGAAGGGCTCCGGGCGTTCCAGCGAAGGCTGATGTGGCGTGTCCGCCGCAAGATACGCAACGCGTTTGCTTCGTTCAAGGATGCCTTCCTGGAAGCCCTGAACATGGTGATCGGGCGGATCAAGGGCGGCACGGGAGCCGGGGCGTCAGTGATCGGCACGCAGCAGCGATATGTCAGCCAGGCCGGAACCAGCACGATCTCCTACCTGGCCGAGAATTCATTCGATCCGCTGCTCGAGAGGCTGATCGGCAAGCGAGTGATCGTGGAGTCTCTCAAGAGCCCGACGGAGATTCACCGGTTCGAGGGGAAGTTCATCGAGTATTCGGGCGATTTCCTCATGCTGCTGGACGTGCAGCACACGTCCCAATGGAGCTGCGCATGCGTCGAGGACGGTGTCGAAATCCGGTGCCGGAACATGCTGTTGGCCCGCAGCGGCGGCAGCGTGCGGGTGACGAATCCCAACGCGTTTTCCGTCACGGTCGAGCTGCTGGCATCGCCGGCGGCTGAAGACGGCGCACCGGCGTCGCCTCCGGTGAAGGTGTCGGAGGAAACCATCGGCCCGGACGGCTCGGCGGAATTCCAGGCGGCGGAGCTGGCGGGTCAGGTGCTGTTCCGCATGACCACGTTGCGGATGGCCGACGTCATTATCCCACGTGCAATCGGGCTTGTCCGGCACAAGGCCGAGTAGACCTTCCATCCTGCAAGCAGGAAATCCCTCTGGAAAGATCATGTACTACCATCTCGAGAATCTCTCTTTTTTCGCGCAAGATTCTGGCGCTCAATGGACTCGATGGACTGGATGGACTCAATAGGGTCATGTAGGGGCACACGGCGTGTGCCCCTGGGCGGACGCCGTCCGCCCCTACATGGGGGTAGCCTTTTGAGATAGTTTCTAAAGCCCAAAGCCATCTTTGGTTGCGGCCCTGGCCGTGTGCCCCTGGGCGGACGCCGTCCGCCCCTACATGGGGGTAGCCTTTTGAGATAGTTTCTAAAGCCCAAAGCCATCTTTGGTTGCGGCCTTGGCCGTGTGCCCCTGGGCGGACGCCGTCCGCCCCTACATGGGGGTAGCCTTTTGAGATAGTTTCTAAAGCCCAAAGGCATCTTTGGTTGCGGCCCTGGCCGCGCTGTGATCATCGTTGCAGGCACGGCTCACAATCAACAGCCAATACACACAACGGTCAACGGTCAACGGTCAACGGGTATCCGTCGCACGACGGGGCGCGTTGAACGTTGACCGTTTCTTGTTTATCACAGGCCGGCGTTGCTGGTCGGCTACATTTTTGCGATCACCTCTTCCACGAGGCGTGCGAGCTTCGGCTCGGCCTCGTTGGCGATCTTGATGATCTCGGCGATGTTGGCGGGTTTGATGGAGTCCGGGAAGCACATGTCGGTGATCACGGATACGCCCAGCACGCGTAGCCCGCAGTGGACCGCCACGATCACTTCGGGGACGGTGGACATCCCGACGACGTCGGCGCCGAGTGTCCGCAGCATGCGGTATTCGGCTCGCGTCTCCAGGTTCGGGCCGGTCACCGCGGCATACACTCCCTTCTGCACTTTCAGTTGCTGCTCGAGCGCCACCTGCTCGGTCAGCGAGATCAGGTCGCGGTCGTATGGGGCGCTCATGTCGGGGAAGCGTGGGCCGAATTCATCCTCGTTCGGCCCGATCAGCGGGTTCAGGCCCATCAGGTTGATGTGATCATCGATGATCATCAGGTCGCCCAGCCTGAACAGCGGGTTCATTCCCCCGCAGGCGTTGGATACGACCAGGATTTCGGCTCCGAGCGCCTTGAACAGCCGCACCGGGAAGGTCACTTCCTGCGGCTTATAGCCCTCGTAGCAGTGGAGGCGGCCCTCCATCACTGCTACCGGCTGGCCGCGCAGCCTGCCCATGATCAACTGCCCGGCGTGCGTGAACACCGTCGATTCGGCGAATCCCGGGAT
>DATKYA010000465.1:0-2966 GCA_035528775.1 Planctomycetota bacterium
GAAAGGCCAGGCGCTGGCCGAATACTCGATCATCGTGGCGATCATCGCCATCGCGTCGATCGCCGTGGTCACGATCTTCGGCAAGCAGATCCGGTCGCTGTTTGCCGGGTCGTCCAAGCAGCTTGGCGGCGACGAAAGCGCCCAGCCGGAAAACAAGACCGCTGGCGTCGATGACGAGGTGGACAGGGACATCGACGATTGGTGACCGGCCGGGCCGCCCCTGATGGAGCCTTGCAGTGAGCACCGCACAGCTCGTAATCATCGTCACGCGTGCCCTCGTGCTCTTCGTACTGCTGATCGTGGCAGCGTTCACCGACGTGGCCTACGGGAAGATCTACAACTGGCTGGTCTACCCGGCAATCGTGCTGGGGCTGGTGCTCGGGGTGCTGGGGCAGGCGGTGAATGCCGGCCGGCCCGACGTGGTGGATAGTGCGGCGGGGCTGGCGGCAGGCGCGGCGCTCTTCGGATTCTTCTTCCTCCGCGGCTGGATGGGCGGAGCGGACGTCAAGCTCGCCGCCGCCATCGGCGCGATCGGGGGCCTCAGCTTCTTTCTCGTGTCGCTGATCTACATCACGCTCGCCGGCTGCATCATCGCGGTAACAATGCTGATCTGGCGCGGGAGGCTCGTCGAGTCGGTGGTCAACAGCATTGTGTTCTTCTTCAGACCCGCGAAACTGAAAAAAGCGATGGAGGAGTCGGCCAAGCAGCCGGTGATGATCCCCTACGGCCTCGCGATGGCGGTCGGCACGATGGTTGCGTGGTACACGTGGTACACCCATTACCTCTGATAGATGAGGGCATCGATGAGCAAGCTCGCGGAACTGCACAGCTCGACCAGGGCCCAGGCGCTCGCGGAATGGGCGGTGGTGTTTCCCGTGCAGTTGTTCATCACGCTGGGCGTGATTCAGCTCGCCCTCGTGCTGGTGGCGCGCAACGTGGTCAGCTACTCCGCCCACATGGCCGCCCGCGCCGAGCTGGTCGGAGCCGACCCCCACAAGGCCGCTGCAATGATCTGCAGCCCCATCACCTGGTCGGCTTACGGCGAACGCGACGTCCGCATCGAGCCTGATTTCGGCCTCACCGTCAAGGGGCAGAAGGAGAAGGACCTCCTCTTCCCCCGCCCCGAATGGCAAGGCCCCATGCCCGACCGCAACACCGGCGTGCCGAGCTCCAGCGACGACACCGTCCTTCCCGGCTGGGGTACGCTTGACCATTCCGCCCTCGCTCTCCTCAAGACGCACACCTACGCCACCTCGCCTCGCGACAGCCAGAACGACTACGTGGAGGTGCAGGTGCTCTACGAGTTCGAGCTGATCATCCCGGCGGTAAACTGGGTGTTCTCCACACACCGGATCGCAGGCCACCCGCACCTCGGCCTGCTGCGGACCGCCCGCCTCCCCAAGCAATGGGTGAACGACGACAGCGGCGTGGAGCCCCACGACTACATCAAGACCGTGGACACAAGGAGTGGCCCATGAAACGGATTCTCCACACGCTCCACAAGCTCCACACCGAGCAGACCGCGCAGGGAATGGTATTCGGCGCGATCTCCCTGTTCCTGATGGCATCCAGCGTGGGTCTGGTTCACAACAGCGGGGTGATCACCAGCCGGCGCGTCCAGGCCCAGACCGCGGCCGACGCCGGCGCCTATGCCGGCGCGCTCTCGAGCGCCAACATCCTCAGCGACGTCGCCTGGATGAACGACGGCATGGCATACATCTATTACAACCTCATGCGCTATTCCGTCGACGTCACCGTCACCCGCACCGTCGCCGAAATGCGCACCCACAACAAGTGGTATCTCCGGAACGGCAACACGTACCCCGACACCGACTACATCGACCCCAAGCCGCTCAGCCAGGAATACCGCGACCTGGAGCGGCTGATCGGCACCGATGATCCCGAGCAGGCCTACGCCGACGCGTACGACACGGCAGCCAAGATGATCCCCAAGGGCGAGCGCTGGCTCAAGCTCATGACGAGGATGGAATACGCCATGCTCGCAGCCGGCAAGTACCTCGTCCGCGATGCCGTCTACAAGGCCGCCGTCGGATCGTCAGCGTCTGCCGAAACCGACGACGAACGAAACATCGCCGCCGTCGCCATCGTGCAGAACCTCTACGACGTGAATTTCCTCACCACCGGCGCCGAAGACATCGACCTCATCCTCGAGTACGACGCCGATGGCGCACCGCTGTGGTCGTTCATTGAGAACGGCAAGCTCTACGCAGAAATCTGGAAGCTCGGCCCCGACCACTGGCGGATGGTCCGCCCCGGCATCCAGACGATCGACATCCTCCGCTTCGGCGATCAGGACTGGGAGATCCGCACCGGCGACCTGATCGCCCGCATAACCAAGAACGCCGACGGCTCCATCGAGCTGACGGTGACCGGCACGACCGCCGCCCATCTCACGCTGGTCCCGATCGGCGACAACCTGTGGCTCGTCTCGGGCACGGCCGCCGGCGTTTCGGTGCAGTACAAGCCATTCCGCGACGGCGGCTACGAGCTCACCGTCAACGGCGTCACCGTTGGCATCAGGTTCAGCGGCGGCAAGCTCCAGCAATTCGTCGGCGGCAATTGGGTCGACTTGCCATCGCCCGACACCGTCGACATCGGCGGCGAGCAGGTGAAGGTGAACATCAGCAACCACATCGACCTGCCGGGCAGCGCGTCACTCGACTTCCCCGGCAAGCTGAACCTCGGCCCCATCTCGTTCACCATTCCCGACCAGATCCACTTCGCGAACATGGACATCACGCTGCTGCGGGACAGCGTGAAGATCACCGGCCGTATCGGCAGGGTAGGAATCGTGATCGACGGCTCGAGAGACAACTGCGCCGTGGTCGAAGGGCTCAGCACCTGCGACGACGCTAGCGCCAAGAAGCGAGCCACCCACAACCCCGACGGCCACGACCGCATCGAGACGCTCATCCCCGGCAAGAAGTGGCAATACAAGTGGCGCT
>DATKYA010000466.1:0-3083 GCA_035528775.1 Planctomycetota bacterium
TCACGGCCGACGGCTCCGCCAAGCGGCCCACTTTCTGGTGCCACAATTCATCCGTGATCACCACCGACGACATCGAGTCGGTGCTGCGGCCGGCGGCACGGGGCGTCATCGAGATCAAGGGGAAGTTCAACACCAGCGCCCCCGGCGACAACTACATCTACGATTTCAACAAGGGCTGGAGCGCCCGCATCTGCCGCGAACGCAAGGAAGGCATCGTCTACCTGATGGACTACGACTACGTCGAGATGCTCTACAACTGCGGCAATACGACCGCCGAGTGGACCTACGATGGCATCCTGTCGCTGAAGTCGCAGCCGTGGAAGGGGCGGGTCTACATCCTGCCCGTCATCGGCTTGTCGGGCGTGGACTATGCCAACGAGTATTTCATCTGCGAGCTGAAGCCCCGGCGCGAGGAGAAGACCCTCAAGCTGGAGTTCTGCGTCACGTCGTCGTTCGAGGCTGCCGCCCGCGTCACCTTCAACACGGAGGTCGAGTATGACCTGCTCGGCACCGAGAAGGAAATCCGGCGGCTGAAGTTCAAGCCCGTCACCGTCGACGGCCTGTCGATCCAGCCGGTTCGCTCGCAAGTCGACGTGCCGCTCGACGCGCCCGATCCGCTGGTGTTCAACGTGTCGGCGTTCGCCGAGCTTCCCGACGGCAGCATGAAGCCCTTCAAATTCCAGAGCTACTATCCCGGCGAGTATGATTCGGGCCAGGGGCTGAACACGCGGCGCGACGGCAAGCCCGTGCGGCTCCTCGAACGCCCCGTGCGACGGCCCAAGGTGCCCGATTGCCCCGTCGGCATGAAGATCAACCGCGCTGCGTTCAACGTGTTCGGCGTGCTCGGACTCGGCTGCCACCGCATGGGCATCCCCCAGGCAGTCAGCCTCGTGCCCAACGCCAGCATCGACATCGGCTACTGCTGCGGCCGCGACCTCAACGGCTACGGACTGACCGATTTCCCCTACGACTACGAGCGGCTGTTCGGCTATCGCGTGATGATCCTGGGCAACAGCCAGCCGAAGGAGTTCCGCGCGATCGGAGCATCCGTGCTCCTGCCGTGGCTGAAGGCGGGCGGCGGCCTGGTCGTCACCGGCGGCGAGAACGCATTCTCATTCGAGTTCGACGACCACGAGATCAACGCGTACTTCACCGTGGCGCCGACTGGGCAGACCCTCCGCAAGCAGCCGCTGCAGCTCCAGCCTCCCGACGTCAAGGACCATCCCATCTTCCGGGACATCGACCTCAGCCGGCTCCCCTGGCTGCTCTACTGCCACGACGTCCAGCTCAGGCCGGGCAGCAACGCACGCGTGCTCATGCGGGTGGGCACGGTGGGCACGTATCCCTTCATCATCGAGCAGAAGACCGGCGGCCAGATCACGATGGTCGTCGCGTGCAACCATTTCGGCACGGAAGAGGAACTCGGCGGCAAGCAGCACCTCCGCAACTGGGACCAGTGGCCGAAGCTGTTTGCCAATATCGTTCGATACGCAGGGCAGGGGGAATGATGAATGATGAAGGTGGCTATCCGGTTCGCTCCAGGGGCCACTACCTGTTGCGTTTCTGACCAGGCAAGATCCGGGCGGGCGATTCCGGCGTCGCAGGATTCTCCGATCTCGGTTATCTCAGGTTATAGCAATACAGCAGGCGGTCGTCGCGGATGTAGAGCCGCCCGTCGGCCAGCGCCGGGTGCGACAATGCGCCGCCGGTCATCCTGACGCTCCCGAGTATCTTCGGCTGGCGGCGGTCGACCGCGAGCAGGTGCATCGTGCCGTTCTCGCAGAAGATGAGGGCGTGGCCGTTGCCGGCGATGATGTGCGAGAAGCCGCGCGGCGAGTCGTCTTCGTTGCTGGCCCACAGTGTCTTCAGGCCATCGTTTGCGTCCATGCACACCAGGCCCATGCCCGTGCCGAATGCCAGCCCGTCGACGACCGTTGGCGTGCCCATGTCCATTCCCAGGTCGTCGTTCCGGGCGAGCGGCTTCTCGATGATCGCGCCGCCGTCGCTGAAGCCGTGCAGCCGCGTGTAGTTGTTCTCGGTGCAGACGAGCAGCTTGCCGGCCACGTCCACCGGCGTGCCGACGTTGAAGTCGCCGTGCGTCGGCGGCACCAGCTTCCACAGGCGCTTGCCGGTAGCGGGATCCCAGCCGCCCAGCGATTCGCTGTCGTACCCGACGATCTGCCGCACGCCGCCGAATGTGCCCACGATGAAGCTGGCATACGCGGCCGGAGCGCCGGGCGTCTGCCAGATCGTTTTGCCCGTCTTCGGGTCGAGCGCCGCCACCGACGCGTCCTTCCCGCCCGGGTTCACGATCAGCTTGCCGTCTACGATGATCGGCGACGAGCAATAGCCATACTGCGGCACCTCGGCCTTGAACAGCTCGGCGAGATTCATCTGCCAGACCACCGTGCCGGTGTCGAGCTTCAGGCAGCACAACTGCCCGGTCGCCCCGAGCGCATAGACCATCCCCTCGTGGACCAGCGGCGTGGCTCGCGGGCCCGACGTGTATTCCATCTCGGCGTCGTTATCCCACGAATGCGTCCACGCCGGCTCGCCCTTCTCGGCGCGGTAGCAGCGGAGGTAGTCCTTGCCGTCGCCATGATCGGGCACGATCACGAATCCACCGCTGACGGCGACCCCGGCGCTGCATTTGCCCGCCATCGGGCGCCGCCACAGCACTTTCTTCTCCGGCATTTTTGTGGGCACCTCGCCGGTGATGCTGTCGCGACTCGGCCCGCGCCACTGCGGCCAGTCGGCAGCCAACGCCGCTACCGAAATGAACACAAGAACACCGGCGGACACTGCGGATGCGAACATCAGCTTGCCTTTCTCTCGATTAAGACGCATCATGGCGGCGGCATTCGTCGTCACGGCATTCGTTGTAGCGGCTTGTTTTTCGGAGTGCCCCGTGATACCATAACAGGCGGACAAGGCGGCATTATAGCAGAGGAATGCCGATCTGTCAACGTGTGTTCGGCCTGATTCCGGCCCGGTGCCGGTGCCGACAAGATTTCCGGAGCACAGGATATGCCCGCAAGCAAGACTGCTGAAGGATTCACCAACGTCAATGGTCGCGCCTGCAT
>DATKYA010000467.1:0-9226 GCA_035528775.1 Planctomycetota bacterium
CCGATGAGCAACGCCGTGATCAACGACCTGCCCACGGCCAAGTCGTTCGCGGGGATCGTCGGCACGTATCCGTTCGACAAGCTTCCCGCCAAGGTGCTCGGCCGGTGTTTCGAGCTGGTCGACACGCTGGAGCAGCCGCTGAAACTGCAGCGAATGGCGGAAGTGCTGTACACCAAGTACCCGGGCGGGCCGCTCGCCCGGCGCGTGAAGCGGATCCTCGCCAAGTGCTACTCCATCAACGATCCGAAGAAGGCCCTGCCGCTGCTGCAGGAGCTCGCCGACACCAGCGATCCATCCGCCCTCGAAGCGAAGGTCGACCTGCTCGAGCTCTACCTCTACAAGTTCCACGACTACGAGAAGGTGAAGAAGCTGGCGGAGTCGTACATCGCCTCCAACGCCAAGGAATCGACGATCGCACTGATTTCGCGGGTGAAGATGGGCGACGTTTTCCTGGTGCAAGGCGACATCAAGAAGGCCGAGGAAGTCTATCGCGCGGCCCAGGCGATCTCCTATGGCGAGATGGACCGCCGCGAGATCGACGTCCGCGCGAGCGGCCACGCCGAAATCGTCAGCTCCCACATCAACACCGGCAAGCTCCGGGCCGCCCGCGAAGCCATCATCGATTGGGAAGCACAGTTCCCCGTCAGCAAGATCACGGGCGACTTCATCCTCATCAGCTCCCAGTACTGGGAGGCGATCGGCGACCCGCAGCGGGCGCTGGACGACATGGAAGCCCTGCTGAAGATCAACCCGCTCACGCCGTATCTGCCCCAGATCGAGTACCGCATGGGCAATGCGTTCCGCGATCTCGGCCAGCCAGGCAAGGCCCGCGCGCTCTACGAGAAAGTGATCAAGGAATATCCCAACAACCCCGTCTGTGCGGAGGCCCGCACCGCCGTGTCCACGCTGCCACTGAGGTGAGCCATGAAACTACTCCTGATCTGCTCCGCCGTCCTGGCTGCAACCTTCGCAGCCGTCGCGTTCGCAGCCGTCTCCGGCAAGGACCAGTGGTACAATGATCCCGATCCCAACGCCACCGGCGGAATCACCGGCAAGGTCGTCGGCGGCGAACTGAAGGAAGCCATCGCACTCGAGCAGGTCAGCTACAAGGTCTATCGCGGGGTGGTCAACGGCAACACCTACTCGTTCAACCGCCTCCCGCCCGGCAAGTACGACCTGCTGCTGAAGCTGAAGGCGGAAGTGATCGAGGGTCTGCGGCTGGACGTCTTCGGCGAGACCACGAAGCTGGACCAGAATGACCGCGACGACATCGCCGAGTTGATCAGGATCAGCGACGACTTCTTCCACGGCAAGCGAATCTGGCGGGCCGGCGGCACCGACAAGCTCCAGAAGCTGTTCGTCGAGCAGTTCCGCACCAAGACCATCTACAACCCCGACGGCTCCATCGCCGTCGGGCGGATGATCCGCCGCCTCGACTACACGATCCTCCACAAGACGCGCGAGGTGTGGCAGATCGACCCCGAGAGCCCGCGCTTCCTCTTCCGCGAGGAACGCAACAAGTCCGGTGCCGGGGCCGACCTCACCTTCTTCCACGATCCGAGCCTCGGCAGCATTCGCGTGGCAGACGTCATAGCTGTCGCACCCGACACCGCGCCCGACAAGAAGTATCTCATCCCGAAGCCAGCGGCTGAAGGCGACGCAGACGCGAAGCCCAAGAAGAGCAAGAAGAAATGAAAAATGAAAAATGAAAAATGAAAAATGAAAAAAAACAAGAAGCAAACAACCGGCTTCTTTTCCTCTTTCTTCCTTTTTTCATTTTTGATTTTTCATTTTACATTTCCCCCTGAGGTGATTCCCAATGCCCGAAGTTATCCTCAATAGCGGCTCAGTCAAGAACGAAGTGATCAAGCTCGGCGGCGAGACGGCAATCATCGGCCGCAACCCGTCCTGCCCCATCAGGGTGGACGACCCCGGCATCTCGCGCAACCACGCCGAAATCTCCCACAGCGACGGCACGTGGTTCGTCCGCGATCTCGGCAGCAGCAACGGCACCATGCTGAACGACACGTGGCTGAAGTCGCAGAAGACCCCGCTGACGAACGGCGACGTCATCCGCATCGGCCAGGCCACGCTGACGTTCGTGGACGTCCCCATCGCCAAAGAAGTGCCGATGGCGATGGAGGCGGACGACGCCATCCCGATGGCGGAAGAGGTCCCGGCCGCACCAGCCGCCAAGCCAGGGCAGAAGGCCGAGGCACCCCGGCCCGCTCCACGACCGGCGCCCGCTCCGGCCACCCGAGCCGTTGCCGGCGTGCTCGACAACATCGACCTCGACGCCATCGAGAAGATGAAGTCGGCGTCCGACAAGATTCGCAATGAAGTTCACAAGGTCATCATCGGGCAGGACGTCGTCCTCGACCAGCTCCTCACCGCGATGCTGTCGCGCGGCCACTGCCTGATGGTCGGCATGCCCGGCCTCGCCAAGACGCTGATGGTCAGCACGCTCGCCCAGGTGCTCGAGCTCAAGTTCAAGCGCGTGCAGTTCACACCAGACCTGATGCCGTCCGACATCACCGGCACCGACATCCTCGAAGAGGACGAGCTGACCGGGAAGAAGAATTTCCGGTTCATCCGCGGGCCGATCTTCACCAACATTCTGCTGGCCGACGAGATCAACCGCACGCCGCCGAAGACGCAGGCGTCGCTGCTGGAGGCAATGCAGGAGTATCGCGTCACCGCCGCCGGCTACACCTATTCGCTGGAGATGCCGTTCTTCGTGCTGGCCACGCAGAATCCGCTGGAACAAGAAGGCACCTATCCGCTGCCCGAAGCCCAGCTCGACCGGTTCATGTTCAACGTGTGGGTCGATTACCCGGCCCAGAGCGAGGAAGAACAGATCGTCCAGAGCACCACCTACATCAAGCGGCCCGAGCCCAACAAGATGCTGGGGGGCGAGGACATCCTGAACCTGCAGAAGATCGTGCGGCGGGTGCCCGTGCCCGACTACGTGGTGCAGTACGCGGTGCAGCTCGTGCGGATATCGCGCCCCGACCGCGAGGGTGCGCCCGATTTCATCCGCGAGTACGTGCATTGCGGGGCCGGCCCGCGTGCCTGCCAGTACCTCACGCTCGCGGCCAAGGCGCGCGCCGTGCTCAACGGCCGCCGCGAAGCCACCATCGAGGATATCCAGGCCGCCGCCATCCCCGTCATGCGCCATCGAATCTTCACCAACTTCAACGCCGACTCCGAAGGCGTCACCACCTCCGAGATCATCAACCGCCTCATCGGCCTCGTTCCGCCTCCGGCAAACAAGGCCTACCAGATCACGCGCAAGATCCGCACCTTCACCGGTTCCACCGAGGCGATCGCGCTGCCGTCCGGCGAGGAAAAGATCGACCTCGCCGCCATCCGCCGAATGAAAGACGGCGCCGAGCACATCCGCACCGAAGTCAGCAAGATCATCGTCGGACAGGAGCAGGTGCTCGACCAGGTCCTGATGTCCATGCTGTCGCGCGGCCACTGCCTGATGGTCGGCATGCCCGGCCTCGCCAAGACCTTGATGATCCACACCATCGCCAACGTGCTCGACCTGCAGTTCAAGCGCATTCAGTTCACCCCCGACCTGATGCCGTCCGACATCACCGGCACCGACATCCTCGAGGAAGACGAGGCTACCAGGAAGAAGAGTTTCCGGTTCATCAAGGGGCCGATCTTCACCAACATCCTGCTGGCGGACGAAATCAACCGAACGCCGCCGAAGACGCAGGCCGCCCTGCTGGAGGCCATGCAGGAGTACCGCGTCACCGCGTCGGGCAACACCTACGACATCTCGCTGCCGTTCTTCGTGCTCGCCACGCAGAACCCGCTGGAGCAGGAAGGCACCTACCCGCTGCCCGAAGCCCAGCTCGACCGGTTCATGTTCAACATCTGGGTGGACTATCCGACTGACAAGGAAGAGGAGTGCATCGTCAAGCAGACGACCCGCGACCTCGACATCAAGGTGGCGAAAGTGATGGGCGGCGAGGAAATCCTCCGGCTGCAGGAGATCGTCCGCCGCGTGCCCGTCTCCAGCCACGTGGTGAAGTATGCCACCAACCTCGTGCGGGCGTCGCGGCCGGGCAAGGACAACGCCCTGGAGTTCATCAACAACTGGGTGCATTGCGGGGCCGGCCCGCGTGCCTGCCAGTACCTGATCCTGGGCGCGAAGGCCCGGGCGGTAATCGACGGCCGCGTCAACGTCTCCTGCGCCGACGTCCGCGCCTCCGCGATCCCCGTGCTGCGGCACCGCGTCTATACCAACTTCAACGCCGACAGCGAAGGCGTGGGGCCCGTCGAGATCGTGCAGAAGCTCATCGAGATCGTGGCGGAGCCATCGGAGAAGGATTACCGCTCCGCCCGCGTAGCGGTGGCGGCGGCCGCACAGGCGCAGACCGCGAGACCGGCCGCACAGGCGCAGACCGCGAGACCGGCTGCGCAATCCGTTCCCAGGGCACAGCCCGCCGCGTCAGTCCCGATGGCGCAGGAAATCCCCATGGCACAGGAAGTGCCAATGGCGGAAGAAGTGGACGAGAAGGACAGGAAGAAGTAGATTGCTCGGGGCAAAATGCGTCGGGCGTTCTGCATGCTACAGAGAACGGAAACCCACGCACAAGGCGACCGCGGCGGCGATTGTTTCGACCTCGGAGGGCCTGAGTACCCCGATCCGTGTCCGAAATCGCTTCATCGAGACTGACTTCACCTGGAAGCAATCGGCCGATGATTCCTTTGTCAGTCCGTTCAATGAACTGGGAATCAGCCGAATGTGCCACGGGCACTTTGTATAGGCTGGTTTCCATTCGGTGACGGGGACGACTATCCGGAGGGGAAGCTTCCCGACCCCGCTCAGGCTGATGACGACAGCAGGGCGCCGTTTGTTGATCTCGCACCCGACGGGCGGATCGGGGCAAACCTCCCACACCTCCCCGCGAAGAGGCTCTCGGCCAGGCGCAGGCTCATTCATCCGGAGTGTCCTCATCGGAGAGGGCCTCGAAGGCCGTCAACTCACTGTCGGTACGGTAGGACTCCTCGAGCTCGCAGGCAACTTCAGATAGCCGTGCGTCTCTTTCATCCTCCGGAAGATTCATCAGGTACAGGATCTCGTTAAGCTGCTTGTTTTCGCTTTCGGGATGCTCGGTGACGCAGCCCGGGCAAAGCTCTTGCGCCTTCTCCGGCGTGATCAGGCCTTCCGTCAGAGCACGAAGCGTCATCTGCTTCAGTCTGGTGGGGTGCTCTCTGCCGCGCAAACCCGGGGGCTCCTTCCAGGCCCGCTCCGCCCGCCTGAGCTGCGCCCCAAGTGAACGGAAATGGCCGGCATCGATGATGTCCAGCTCCAAGGCCCTGCGCATCCATGCCTTCACGCTCATGCCGTATTTCCGCTTAAGGATTAGCAGCTCCTCGAAGCTGAGACGCCGGCGGCGCATACCCAATTCCATCCGCGCTGCCGCCGCGGGAACTATGAACGCTGCAGCGAAGCGGTGCGCCCAGTGCTCCTGCTCGTCTTCGCCGCGTCCTTCCGGGTCAAGGCTCAGATGACCCAGCTCGCGGGCCAAGCTGAAACGCCGACGCTCATCGGATACCGACGAGCTTGTCACGATGAGCGGGTACTTGCCGTTCACCCAACCGGCAAGGCCGCCGAACTCCTCTTCCTTGCCTTTGCATTCCACCACGATTCCGCCATGGTCTTCGACGGCGGCAGTTATGCTGTCGATGGGCAGTTCCCCGAGAGACCACTGCCTCCGAAGGGCGGCTGCAGCATCCTCGGCATCCTGCAGAGCGGGAGCCGTCCGGCGCGCGGGAAAATGCACACTCAGCCCCGCCTGCAAGGTCTCCTGAAGCCAGACTTGATTCTCAGCCACCTCTTGAGCTACAGCCTTGATCCCCTGCTCACGCTTCTTCCCGAGCGTATAGTGCTTACGGAAGGCTAGCCACTGAATGTCGACTGTTGGCTCCTCCATGAAGTATTTCGGTGCGACACCCAATACCTGAGCAAGCTTGATCAGGAGTTGTGGGGGAGGAACGTTCCGGCCGTTCTCGCACTTCGACAGCCCGCCCTTCGTTAGACCGACGCCGATTCGTTCCAGTCTCTCAATGACTTGAGATTGAGTTAGATCTGCCGCAAGCCTTGCCTGCCGAAGCCTCAAGTTGATCATCCGAAACCTCCAGCGTTCCGCCGCTGGCCGATGAAGATGACTCGAATACCACACCAGTGACATCGGCGGAAACATTTTTCTCTGTTTTGGGGTTTTGTCTACGATTACGGCGATTCTGCCTCAGCCGCGCAACTCCGGAACGCGGCCCTTGATCCGGCTTTCATCTATTGCGCCGAGCGAAGCACGATCCTGTCAAACCACGCCGCGCCGCCGGAGCACATCAGCCCCATCCCCTGAATTCGTACCGGCTTCTTGAATGCCTCCCACAGGTCCACGCGGGCGGTCGTCCAGTCGGTCGGCGGATTGTCGGCAAGCTTCTTCGCGTTGCCGTCGGCAGGAGCGGCACCGGCGTAGACGATCACGGTCTCGCCGGCCGCGCACGTCAGCTTGAGGGCAATGGATTGCGTTTCCGGCCCGCCGGCCTTCCACGCGAACTCCAGCCACCGGTACTGCCCGGGCTGCGGGTTCTCCGCGATCTCGAAATCCCAGTTCGCGATGCTGTGGCCGAAGGTCCCGCCCTGGTAGAGCGGATCGGCCGTCCCTCGGCCGCCGTCCCCGCGACCTCCCCGTCCGCCGCGTCCGCCGCGTCCGCCATCGGCCGTCAGCTTCAGCGACCTGTTGCCCGAGTGCGCCTGTGTCAGGTCGAACTCCAGGCCGGTATCGCGGCGCACCAGGCTGTCCTTCAGATCGCCGCCTTCGTCGAACAGCACGGCCACCGGGCGCTTCGCCGCTACGTCGGGATGCGAGCAACCCAGCGTCTGCCCGTGGAAGATGATCTCGCCCAGCCGCAGGTTGCCCACCACGCCCCACGGCAGCATGATGCGGAAGCGGGCGGCGACCGCCGCGGTCGCGGCCTCAACGGGCTTGGCAAGCTTGTGCGTGTGCACCGCCGCGTTCGACAGCAGGTCCCGCGCGAACACCCATTCCTCCTTCGCGGCGTCCCAGTATTCGAGCTTGGCGTCGCGCAGCCACTACTCGGGATGGGCCGGGTCCTCGAACAGCGTGATCGCATCCACGCGCATCCGCGTGCGGAAGGCGTCGATCAGGATGTAGTTGATGGGCGAGGTTTCGGCGAAGAAGCCGACGCGTGCCCACAGCACCCACGGCTCGGCGGGCGGGTCGGGCTTGCCGTCGTACAGCAGCGCGCCGTCGTGCACGAACTCCGCCCAGCCGCCCCAACCGGCGGACGGCACGAACCGCGAGATCGGCTTCAGGTCGGTCAGCGGGTTCGGCGCGATCGCGAGCGGCTGCGGCTCGGCGTTACCCCACGATTCCATGCGCGACGTCGGCGTCTTGTCGTCGACGAGCAGCTTGCCGCGCATGTCGAGCGCCTCGGGCTGCAGACGGCCGTTCGCCATCAGGTCTTGAGCGCTCCACGAAGTCGCATCGCTGTGCAGCGTGTTGAACGTGCCTGCCCAAGTACCGATCGCCAGATAGTCGCCCCGCGTCCAGGCCGTTATGGGCCGGGCGAGCATGTCGTGCGTGATCAGGATCTTGCCGTCTTGGTCCAGAATATAGGCGGTGCCGATATCGGATGATGCTGATATCCTCGTGCCGTCGGGCGAGATCCGCGGCGCGCGCAGGCGGTCGTCGCCGGGCATCACCCAGCGGAGGCCGTCGGCCACCGAATACAGCTTGAGTTGGTTCTTCGCGGTCACCGCAATCAGGCTGCCGTCGGCGGACAGATCATAGTCATCGATCGGCGTGGGGATGGCTGTGGGGCGGACGCCGTCCGCCCCTACATCGCGGATGATGAACAGCCGCCCGCCTTCGGTGCTCGCGGCGAGGACGACGGTCTTGCCGTCGCGGCTGACCAGCGCGCGCTTGACCTCGCCGGTGGCCGCGAGGTCCTTCAGTTGCCAGAGCTGCTTGCCGTTGGCCGCGTCGTAGGCGGTGGCGGTGAGGCCCTCGGCAACGAGCAGCGTCTTCGCGTCGAGCGCAGCCAGGACGCCCGTGTGGCGCGCGGTCTTGAACCATTCCTGCGACCACAGCAGCTTGCCCTTGCGCGACCACACGGCCAGGCCGAGGTCGCCCGCGCTGGCCACCCACGAGCCGTCGGGCGCCACCGCGAAGTTGTTGGTCGCGTCCTTCAGGATGTTGGGCACGAACCGGTGCGGCAGCCGCCGGGGCAGGCCGTAGAGGGCGAACCGCCGCTCGATCTTGCCGTCCTCGTCGAGCAGGTAGAGTTGGTAGCCTTCGGCGGAATTCATGTCGAACCCCTGCACGGCGAATCCGCCCTTGATCGGCTGCGGGCAGAACGCGAAATAGTGCCCCACCTTCTGCCGCCATAGCGTCTTGCCATTGCGGGTGTTCACCGCATAGAGGTTGTGATCCCAGTTGTTGGTGCAGACGAGCGCGATGCGGCCGTTGTCGGAGATCGCGATATCGCGCACGTGCGGACCGAAGAGGGATTCCGCGGGCTGCAACCCGATGCTCTGTTTGCCGGCGATGGCTTCAGCGGAGGCCGCGACAGTGGGGGCACTGCTACTGACGGCAGCAATGTCTTGGGGCTCGAGGCGAGGCTTGACAGGGAACTCGACGATGGCACTGCGGCCAGTGATCAGTTCGGTTCCCTCGATGACGAGGTTGGGGGTCTTTGTGTTTTGCGGAATCGTGAATGTCCGCGCCTGGGCCTCCATTCCTGCCGAAACGAAGGCCTCGTCAAGCGTCCGCATGGGGAACTCCTTGTCGGACGCGGCCCGCGGATGGCCGCTCACAAGACGCACGCGCATGGGAACCGTCGCCGCAAAACCGTTCCACCGGAAATCGACGGCGGAAGCAGTCCACGCCACGGTATTCCCGGCGTCGGCAGCCTTCGGCCCGCTCAGCTTCACCGCCGCGATCTCCGCAGGCAGGATCGCAAACACGCGGAACGGCATGCTGCGCAGGTCGGCCTGCACAACGCCGTCCTTCACGTCGGCCTTCTTGCCGGCGAACACGTCGTAGACCACCTTCAGGCTGCCGTTGAGCTTGATCGACGCCACCAGCGGCACCTTGCTGGTCATGCCGAGGTTGACGCGCCAAAGCTGCCCGGGGTCGAACGTCGTGTTCGTGTTGTTCACCACGAACAGGTAGCG
>DATKYA010000468.1:0-2955 GCA_035528775.1 Planctomycetota bacterium
ACGCGGACCCGGCAAGGATTTTCTGGGCGAGTACAGGATCCTCGGCGAGCCGATCGCCGACGGGCCGATGTCGGTCGTCTTCAGGGCGGTGGGGTTGCCCATGGGGAGCGCGGAAACCGCGGATCGGCTGGTTGCCATCAAGGTGCTCAAGGACAGCGCCGCGCGGATGGCCCGCAGGCTTCAGACCGAGCTGGGCATGCCCTGGGAAGGCGAGCGAGCCACCCAACTGGTGCATCCCAACGTCGTGCGCACCATCCGGTGCGGTTGCGAATCGGGCACCTTTTACATGGTGATGGAGTTCGTCGGCGGGGCCCCTCTTTCTTCACTGATCTACGAAGGAAGCCCTCTCCTTGACGGCCGGCGGATCGCGATCATCCGCCAAGTCGCACAAGGCCTGGCCTATATCCACGGCAGCGGCATCATCCATCGCGACATCTGCCCGAAGAACGTGCTGGTCGATTCAACCGGCCATGCCAAGCTGATTGACTTCGGGGTGGCGATCTCGGCGGGCGACCGCCTCCAGGATACCGGCCGCCGCACCGGCCGCCCCAGCTACATGGCACCGGAATTGATCCGCGACAACGTGTTCGACGTTCGCACCGACATCTACGCCCTGGGTGTGTCGATGTATGAGCTGTGCACTGGGGCGAAGCCGCTGGCCGGGGCGGACCGCTACGAGAAGATGCGCCTGCATCTGTTCAGCAGCCCCAACCCGCCGGCCGACGTGAACCGCCGGGTGCCGCCGGCCCTGAGCGATCTGATCATCGGCTGCCTGGTGAAGGATCCCGGCCGCCGCGTGCAATCGGCGGACGACCTTCTGCGTGAATTACCGAACGAACGTTATTGATGGCTTCAGGCCTCAGGCCGCAGGATGCCTGCCACAGCGTTCAGGCCGCGCCTGAATTCCGTGGCCTGATGCCCGGAGTCTTCGTATCACAGGCTCACAAGAACCGAGGTGCAGATGCAGATGAAGAAAGAGCTGACCGAGATCCGATGGCATGGCCGAGGAGGCCAGGGGGTGAAGACCGCTGCCACCATGGCGGCGGAGGCCGCCCTCCAGGAAGGCAAGTTTGCCCAGGGATTCCCCGAATACGGGCCCGAGAGAATGGGAGCGCCCGTTACCGGCTACACCCGCATCGCCGACAAGGCGATCACGATCCATTGCGGCGTGGCCGAACCCGACGTGGTGGTCGTGCTCGACAATTCGCTGATCGGGCAGATCGACATCGTCGCCGGCCTGGGCGATGACGGCGTGCTGATCATCAACTCGCCGGAAAGCCCCGCCGATATCCGCAAGAAACTCGGCATGAAGGGCGGCAAGGTGTTCACCGTCGACGCCACCCGGATTTCCATCGACGCGCTGGGCCGCTCCATCCCCAATACCCCGATGATGGGCGCGCTGGTGCGCGTGACCGAACTGCTCAACATGGAAACCCTCAAGAAAGACGTGCAGAAGAAGTTTGCGAAGAAATTCGGCGACAAGATCGTCCAGGGCAACTTCACCGCACTCCAGCGGGCTTATGAGGAGGTGAAATCAGAGTGAAAGTGAAAAAAGACGCAACCTGGAAAGAAGTCCCCCTCGGCGGCATCATCCCTGAAGCCGGCACGAGCCAGGAATATGAAACCGGATCATGGCGGACCTATCGCCCGATCCATCATCCGGAGAAGTGCATCAACTGCCTGCGCTGCTGGATCATGTGCCCCGACTCCGCCATCCAGGCCAAGGACGGCAAGATCGTTGGCATCGACTACAAGCACTGCAAGGGCTGCGGCGTGTGTGCCTTCGAGTGTCCCCCGAAGGTCAAGGCGATCGACATGGTCCTCGGTGAAGAGAAGTGAAGGGAGACCACACATGACAGAACAAATGACGCAAATAGCACTGACCGGTAACGAAGCGGTCGCCCTCGCCCTCAAGCAGATCAACCCCGACGTGGCAGCCGTGTACCCGATCACCCCGCAAACCGAGCTGATGCACGCGTTTGCCGCGTACGTGGCCGACGGCGAGGTTGATACCGAGCTGGTGACGGTGGAATCGGAGCACAGCGCGATGAGCGCCACGATCGGCGCCGCCGCGGCCGGAGCCCGGGCCATCACCGCCACCTCATCGCAGGGCCTCGCCCTGATGTGGGAAATGCTCTACATCGCGGCGTCCTACCGCCTGCCCATCGTGACACCGGTAGTGAACCGCGCGCTCAGCGGCCCCATCAACATCCACTGCGACCACAGCGACACGATGGGCGCCCGCGATTCCGGCTGGATCCAGATATTCTCCGAAGACAGCCAGGAAGCATACGACAACACGATCATGGCCTTCCGGATCGCCGAGCATAAGGATATCCTCACGCCCGCAATGGTGACGCTTGACGGCTTCATCATCAGCCACACGCTGGAGGCGCTCAACGTGCTCGACGCCGCCGCCGTCAAGAAATTCGTGGGCGAGTACCAGCCGGCATACAACCTGCTCGACACCGACTATCCGTTCACGGTCGGCCCGCTGCACCTGCCCGACTTCTACTTCGAGACGAAGCGCGCGCAGAACGAGGCGATGGGCCGCGTGATCCCGGTCGTGCTCAGCGTGGCCGAAGAATACGCCAGGCTCTCCGGCCGCAAGTACGGGCTGTTTGAGAACTACAGGCTCGACGACGCCGACGCGGCAATCGTGGTGCTCGGCTCGGCCGCCGGAACCGCGAAGGTCGCGGTCGACCGCCTCCGCCAGCAGGGCAAGAAGGTCGGCCTGATGAAGCTGCGGCTGTTCCGGCCGTTCCCCGGCGACGAGATCGCCGCGGCACTGGCGAAGATCCCGTCGGTCGCCGTGCTCGACCGCAGCATCTCCTTCGGCCTGAAGGGCGGGCCGGTCTTCAATGAAGTCCGCTCCGCCTGCTACGGCAAGAACACCAGGCTCGCGTCCTACATCTACGGCCTCGGCGGACGCGACGTGACGGTCGAGCATATCGA
>DATKYA010000469.1:0-5053 GCA_035528775.1 Planctomycetota bacterium
TGGCGACGGTCGCGGGCATGACGGGCGTTCGCGGCCTGCCCATGGCCTCGGCCGGCAGCATCCTGCCGATGCCGCCCGACAGCGCCGCCGCGGCCGCCCCGCCCACGCAGTGCAACAAGAATTCACGCCTGTTCATTTGCGGCTCCTGCACGCATCAACAGTACACCCCGTACTCTGCATCGTCAACATTCTGCACTTGGTGCAATCGGCATCATTCGAGCGTCGCCGTGCCCCACGCCTCCGGCCTTGAGAACTCGCCCGCGTGGTTGAAGTCGATCATGCCCGCGCGCTCGTTCGTCAGCAGGTCGGCGTAGTTCACCTCGAGTGCGAGCTTGAACGTGCGGCCCGGCTCAGGCTTGAACTGCGGATCGATGAACGACCATGGAATGGCGACAGTGAGGGTGTACGTCGTGCCCGGCTTGGCGGCGCCCGGGTCGATCGCCACCTTGCACTTCACCGGGGATGTGTCGTCGATCTTGCCCCTGAAGTCGCGCCCGCGGACGGCATCGACGGCAACACCGAGTCCCCAGTCGGGGTTCCCGTCCGTCTGGTACCATCCGAGATGCAGAACATGCTGCTGGGCGGCGGGTACCTTGGGATCGTCGCACTTGGCGTCGGTGCGGAGACGAAGCTGCACGGAATCGCCGTTGAACCACATCGCACCGGGCACGGCGGGCTGCCACGGCGTGTTGTCGGCCACCACCAGCCGCAGGTAGAGGGCATCGGCATCCCACATCGCCTGCATCTCGGCGCTTTGTGCGTTCAGCACTTCAGGCCCGGCCGCGAGCGGGCCGAACTTCTCCGCGGGCTTCCAGTCGTCGGCCGAATCGGCTGGCGGCGCGAGTGCCTTAGCGATTCTGACGCTCGCCTCGCTGACGATGGTGGGCGCCTTCACGCTGCCGATCCGGGCGTGCGGAATGATCTGCGGCATCGAGCTGACAATCCTCCCGTTGGCGTCGAGCACGGATGCGAAGACGCGAGTATCTCCGCCCGCATCAACGCAGTTGATCGTGCCGGTCCAGCGGTTCTCTCCGGTCTTCTGGAGCAGTTGCTGTGCCCAGGCACGCTGGTTCGACGGCTTGGGCGAGGTGGTCCACGCCACCGATACCTTCGTGATTTTGGCCGGGCCTTGGGCCTGCACTGACACCAACATGGACGAGCCTTGCGGGGTGGCGATGAAATCCTTGACGCCCATGGCCGTGATCTCGGGGAAATCGGGCGTCCCCTTCAGCCTATGATCAAACCACGCCACGCGCGTCTCGACGTCGGCGAAGGTGTGATTTGCGGCGGGGAGCAGTTGCAGGCGCTTGGGGGCTTTGACCTTGTCCCAGTAGGAGGGCAGGGTGTCGATGGAGCCGAAGAAATCGGCGGCTCCGCACCGGATCAGGATCGGGGCGGTGATGTTCTGCGCGTACATTGCGGCGTCGTAGCGCTTCTCCCATTCGGCGAACTCGTCGGGCGTGAGCGAGCCGGTGTGGCCTTCGAGCTTCTGCTCGTATCGTGCGCGCCAGCCGAGGATGGCGGCGGAGCCGACGGTCGCCTTCACGCGCGGATCGATCCCCGCCAGGAGCTGCGCCAGGAAGCTGCCCCACGAATGGCCTTCGAGCACGAGCTTGTCGGGATCGACGTCCGGCTGCTGGCCGAGCCACGTCAGGCCGCGCCGCCCCGCCTGGATCGCGCGGTACAGCACGGGATGCTTCCAGTCGCCGCCGCTTTCATCCGTAGGGGCGAGCCTTGTGTTCGCCCTTCCCGGCTTGCAGAAATGCCCGGCCCAATCGGTGTACCGCAGGTTGCCGTACTGCGTGTAATTTTCGGACGGCAGCGGATCGCCGGCGTTCCATTTCGGGCGCTCGGGGTCGTTGCAGGTGTGCCAGTCGTACGAGAGGCAGGCGTATCCGGCCTTGGCGAAGGCGACTGCCCGCGGCAGGTCGGCGCCCCCGCCGCCCCCGTGGATGCTCAGCACCGCCGGCACCTTGCCGTCGGTGCCGGGATGCGCGTACCACGCGAAGATCCGCATCGGCTCGCCGTTGTAGATCTCGCTGGTGTAGACGATCCCCTGCCAGCGAATGCCGTCCGTCTCGCCCGTTTCGACGACCGCAACGTCCAGCGGCACGTCCGCCTGCTCCCGCCAGAACGCCACGGGATCGAACGCGTCGGCCGCCCATGCGGAATGAAGATGAATCATGATGATGCTCACCAGCACAATTGCGATTTTCAATGCAGACACAGTTGCCTCCTGGAAAACAGATGCGGGACAACAATCGCCAATGCACGTTCTTCGGCGTGCCGGAAGAGGGCGGGCACGGGGACCCGCCCCTACTCCTTCCCCCAATCGATCTTCTCATATCCCGGATACACCACGCTGGTCCCGTCGTTGTAGTGCCAGATGGCGTCGGACCACGCCCACGGGCGGACCTTGATCTTGACTTCCGGCTCGGCGTCGGCCTTGTCGTACAGGCTGGTGGCCGGGGCCTCGCGGCGCTTCACGGTGATCTCGACCTCGTCCGTCTGGTGCAGGTCGACCAGCTCGACCCAGTCGGGCGGGCGCGGGTTGTTGTGGTAGAACTTCACGGCGTAGCGGCGGACGGGCAGCAACTCGTCGCCCTGCCGGAATTCCGTGCCGTTGTAGAGCTGGTGCAGGCGGTGGAGGAATTCGGGCGTCTCCGGCTTCTCGCGGTACAGGCCCATCTGGAACATCCAGGCGTAGTGTTCGTCGCCGGCCCCGCCGACGGTCACGTTGCCGCCGCGCCAGCCCATCGTGCATTCGCCATACGGGCGGATGCCCACGTGCTCCATCGTCCGCCAGAACCGCCACCAGAACGGCTGCATCGGCAGTGCGGTATCGGCGCGGCCGGCCACCATCGGCCCGTAATCCACCCCCTGCAAGCCGCCGAATCCACCGTCGACCAGCACGGCGGTGTAGCCCATCGCGGCGGCCGTCCTGAGGGCCGGCCACATGATGCGGTCGTGCCAGCCGCTCGCCAGGCTCATCGGAATCCACTGGTAGGGCGTGCCGACGGGCCACGAGCCGTCGATCTGCCTGCGTGCCCAGTCGGGGTGCTCGCGAAAATCGGGCAGGCCGCGCTTGCCCAGCAGTTCCACCGACTCCGGATAGTTGCACCAGTTGAAGCCCCAGAACGTGCCCGCGGTGGGAATCGTGTCGCTGAGGGCGTTTGCGATGCTCGTGGTGATCAGCTCGCCGCGCAGCCAGTAGCCGACCTTGTAGCCGGCGTCGCTGAACATCCTGCACATCTCGCGGGCGTCGGCGTTCTCGGCGTAGTCGGGATCATTACGCCAGCGGTCATCGGCGATGATGGGGAGTGCGATCCAGAAGTCCAGCGGCGTGTCGAGCGCGTCGACGCCCCAGTCGCGGCACTGCTTGATGTATTTCTCGGCGAACGCCTGCGGGCCGCCGATCCGCTTCACCTCGCCGTGCGGCCGGACCGTCGTCACCACGGAGGCGGTGTCCTGCACGCCCATCCGCTTCGACACGTTGGTGTATGCCCAGAAGCGGGCGTTGACGAACCGCTGCGGGAGCGGCTGCTCCGGCTCCGATGCATACAGGTATTCGACGGTATCGACGTGCGTGCGGACGCCGGACCGGGCGAGGTCCCACGCGAGGTTCGGCCACACGCCATCGGCCCCCTGTTCGGCGTAGCTGGCAGATTGGTTGGCGCAGTGGTAATACAGGCTGCGGCCGGCGATCAGCAGCGTGCCACCGGCGCCCGCGCGATCCCATTCGTAGAAGATCAGCGGGCTCGCCTGCAGGCAGTCCTGGTTCGGATGATACAGGTAGCCGCGGCGCGGGGGCTTAGGCGACTGGAACCCGATCTGGCGATCCTTCTCGCCGGAGAAATCGATGATCTCGCGTCCCGGACTGCGGAACCCGGTGCTGTAGCAGATCACGCCGTCGCGGGAGCCGCCCGGCCCGAACCCGTTGTTCAGCATCACCTGGTAGCCGGCCTTCCAGGAGCTGGGCAGTTGCACGTCGACCGCTCGTGCCAGTCCGCGATAGATCGTGCCGTGGAGGTCGCGCTCGACCGGCCACCACGTTTCCCACACCAGCACGTACTGCCACGCCCGATAGCCCTCCAGCTCGATCGGCTGCCAGTAGTGGAACGTCACGCGGTCGCCGTCAATTTCCGGGGGGAACCACCGCACCGGCGCGTCGTGCCACTCGCGGTCCAATGGAAACGTGATCGGATCCGTGATGTGCGGGTGATCCGTCCCCTGCTGGAGGTACTCGCGCGACAGCGGCTCGGGGAACCGGTAGGTCTGGCCGTTCACGTCGATGGTATCGGATTTCAATCCGCCGGGCGGGATGACGACTGGCAGGCCGCGCTTGTCGAACTTGCCCACGTCCAGCCCGTTGCCGAAATGGCGCGGATACAGTAGGTGCGTGCCGTCGGCGGCCTTCCAGTCGATCGGGCGGAACCGGTCGTAGATCAGCTCCTGCCCGTCGGGGAAGACGGCCTTCGCCTTCCACTGGCTGGTCTTGATGTCGGCGAACTGCCCGACGGTGATCCTCGCGGGCACGCCTTCGATCTTCGCGGCGCCGGTGTCGCGCGGGGTGACGCTCGCCTCGTTGCTGTGCGGCGTCAGCGAGCCGTCCTTCAGCACGCCGACCACCGCGAACGTGTATTCCGTGCCGTTCTGAAGCCCCCGCACCACGTATTCCGGCTCCGTCAGCACATCGGGCGTCAGCGTCGATTCAGCCGGCCGCAGTTGCAGCACGCGCCAGCCGACCACGCGGTCGTCTTCGATCTGCAGGTTCCACCGCAGGTACGCCCTGCCATCGCCGGCATCGGCCGTGAATGCAGTGGGCGGAAGCACGGGCAGCGGGGGCGGTTCGATCTTGTTCGTCATGGGTCCCCTCATCGGGTTCACGCTAGAGATGGTGCAGCCAGCCAGGCAGCAGGCCGAGATCATCATGAAGGAGATCGCATTCTTCATGTCTTCCTCTTCTTCGTGTTCCTTCGTGTCCTTTGTGGCTTCGTGGTGAAAACACCCGCCAATAGCTTCATTTCACGTTCACCCCAAGCACCCTCCCATC
>DATKYA010000470.1:0-2136 GCA_035528775.1 Planctomycetota bacterium
CGGCACCTATCGCTGGCGCGGACTGCACCGTGGGGAGCTGAAGCTCGAATACCAGTTCAGCGTCTACCAGGGCGGGGCCAGCCTGCCGTGGTTCCACCCGGGCGTACGGCCCGCCACCGACACCGGATGGCTGTCGGACCATAACCCGCCGTGGTCGGTGTGTGCGGCCGGCGACAGGATGTTCATCGGCGCCATCACCAGCGAAAACGGCCAGGACATCATGGCGGTTGACCTCGACGGCAAGAAGCTGTGGGGCATATCGCATCTCGGATCGGTGGGCGGCGCCGATTTCGCATACGACGGCACAAGCGTCTATGTGGGCGGCGAAGGCCAGTGGGCCGGGCCGAACGCATTCTTCTTCCGGGTCGATCCGAAAACGTATGAATCGGAACAGATCCTGGCGTACAAGGGCTACGTGGGCATCCGGGGAATGGCGGCACGCGACGGCAAGCTCTACGTCTCCTCGGGCATTCTCAACAAGATCCTCGTGATCGACACTGCTCAGAAGCAGATCGTGCAGGAGATCCCGCTTCCGAACGCGCGCGGCATCGCGTTCCGGCCGGACGGCACGCTGCTCGCGATCAGCGGCACGACGATCGTGGCGGTGAGCGACGACGGCGCACACAAGACCGTCGCCGCCGATCACCTCACTGGGCCTAATCGCATGGCCGTGGCGAAGGACGGCGCGATCTTCGTCTCCGACGGGCCGTCGAGCTGGTACCGCGCGGCCGACGACGAACACAACGCGCTGTACGGCACGGAAGACACGCGGTTCACCGGCGACGACCAGGTGAAGATGTTTGACGCGGGCGGGAAATTCATCCGCGCCATCGGCACGCGCCGCTCCGTCGGGAAGTACGATCCGCAGTCGATGCGTTGCCCCATGGGCGTGGCCGTCGACGCCAACGACCGCATCTGGGTGTGCGAATGGGACATGCTCCCCAAGCGCATCAGCGTGTGGAGCCGCGACGGCAAGCTCGTCAAGGAGTTCATCGGCGCCCACAAGTACGGCGGCACCGGAGCACTCGACCCCGAAGACCGCACACAGATGATCTACGACGGTATGCTGTTCAAGCTCGACTGGGACGCCGGCACGTGGAAGCTGGATTCGACCATCGTGGATATCATGAACGCGCTGAACGAAGACCGCCACGCCGTCGGCGGCTATTCCAACTGGCCCACGCGAATCGTGCGCTACGATGGTAGGGGCACACGGCGTGTGCCCGATGGGGAGGATGCACGGGCGGACGCCGTCCGCCCCTACGGCGAGCAGTTCTTCGTGGGCGGCACCAACGGCGGCACGATCTGGAAACGCAAGGGCGAGTCGTTCGCGCCCGTGGCGTTCATCGGGCCGTCGCCCACCATTCCGCCCGGCCACTACCTGCACGAGCGAATGGTCGAGTGCGTGGGCAACAAGCTGCCGGGCGACGGCGCCGCCGATACCGGCCTGCCCAAGCCCACGCCGACCAACTGGGCGTTTTGCACCTTCCTGATGACCTGGGCCGACGACAGCAGCGACGGGATCATCCAGCCGCAAGAGGTGACGTTCACGGACAAGCCGCACCACTGGCTGAACGCGGCGTACATCGGCCCCGACCTGTCGGCCTACATCCGCATGCCTTCGCACCGCGGCGTGACCAGCCTGTGGCGCGTGCCGCTCGCGGGCTTCAACAAGAACGGCTCGCCTCTGTGGGATCTCCAGAAGATGGAGACGATCCTCGAGAACGAGAAGCTGGAATGGGGTCACATGTGCGTGGACGTTGCCGGGCGCATCTTCATCAACAGCAAGCCGCTGTTCGGCTATGACCTGAAGACGAAGCGGACGTGGACGTATCGCAACGACTGGCCGGCCGCCGGAGTCGGCGCCCCGCGGCCGCAGCCCGGCCTGGTGATCGCCAGCTACGACGCTCGCGGCTACGCCGACCTCGGCGGCGGCATCGGCACGATCTTCGGTACCAACTCCAACTACGGCCAGTGGTACCTGTTCACTGCCGACGGCCTCTACGTGGCAATGGTGCTCGGCGATTGCCGCACCGCACCGTTCTGGGGCAGCCGGCTGGCGGAAGCCAAGCGCGGAATGTCCGTCGACGGCATTTCGCTCGGCCAGGAGGCATTCGAGGGATCACTGTGCAAGAC
>DATKYA010000471.1:0-2617 GCA_035528775.1 Planctomycetota bacterium
GCGTTTTCCATAACTTCCCCTTTTCCTTGGTGCAACGGTCGTACAACCGTCAACGAAACCTCGCCCCCTAACGACAGGCTTGCCAACACACATTACTGTTACTCATGTATATCATCTCGGGTGGCATTTGTCAAGAGGAAAAATCTGCTACTTTTTCCTGTTCGTTTTCCCTGTTCGGCCACCGATTCCCCCTAATTCGGATTCGGCCCATGTTCCGCCTCACGCCCTCCTCTCATACGTCGTCATCACCTTCCCGCAATTCCTGCACTGCCTCCTCCTCATGATGACGCCGTCGGGCCGGGAGCGGGTGTAGTAGACGGGGAGGTGTCGGCAGCCGCATTGGCGGCAGACCACGCCGGGGGATTGTTCCTGGGGTGTGTGCTGAACCATTGTTGCCATATTCGCGTCACCGCCCTTCACGTGCCCGCCACTGCCGCTCGCCGAAGTCCTCACGCTCGCGCTTCCGGCGCCGCACCTCGATCACGCCCAGCGGGTCCGCCTCCGCTCAATCGTCCAGCGGCAGCCGCTCAATCGGTGCCCCCGAACGCATCGTCGAAATGACAGCACATGCCGCCGGTCGGCCCGGCGCGGGCGGGAAAGACTCCGGCCATGACCCCGCGTCAGGGACACCTGGGAACGTCCTGATCCGGCAAACGTCTTGCTGCCCGGGCTCGGCGCGTGGTTGGCCACCTTCCCCGTAACCCGGCCCGGCGTTCCCCGGCAAAACGCCCCCCACAGCGCCCTGCGCTGCGGGAGGAGCAAAGTGTCAGGCACTTTGCTTCCTTCGTCAGAACTGCCATTTCAAGCTCGTAGAAGGCCTCTACTGGAGGTGCCTGGCACTTTGCTGTGCGCGGGGCCATCGTTATACGCGGTGATGTCATGCTCCGATGGTGGTGTGCGACGCTCGGTTTCGGGCTTGCAGTTGGTGGGGATCGGCGGCTGTTGGCTGCCGGATCAGCGTTCGGACCTGGCTGAATCCTCCTACCGCCTCACCCCGGCATGCTCGCGTTCCAGCCATTCGCGCACGGATTTGAGCGGGCGCGTGTTGATCACGTTCTTCTTCTCCAGCCAGCCGCGCTGGGCAATTGCGATGCCGAATCGCATATAGTCGAGGTGGGTGGTATTGTGGGCGTCGGTGCTGATGACGATGTTCACGCCGAGCTCGGCGGCGCGCTTGCAGGCGACGTCGTCGAGGTCGAGCCGCTCCCACTGGGCGTTCAACTCGAGGGCGGTGCCGGTCTTGGCGGCGGCTTTCATCACCGCCTCGAGGTCGATATCGTACGGCTCCCGCTCGGCGATCAAGCGGCCGGTCGGGTGCCCGATGATGTCAACGTGCGGGTTCTCGATCGCCTTGATGACGCGGGCGGTCATCGTGGAGCGGTCCTGCTTGAACGCCGCGTGCACCGAGGCCGTCACCACGTCGAGCTGCTCGAGGAGCTCGTCGGGGAAATCCAGCGAGCCGTCCGGCTTGATGTCCATCTCCGTGGAGGTGAGGATTTCGATGTCGGGGAAGCTCTTGCGGATCTTCTCGATCTCCTTGATCTGCTTCTTGAGTCGCTCGGGGGTGAGGCCGTGGGCGATCGTGGTGGACACGGAATGATCGGAGATGGCCACGTATTTGTAGCCCTTCTTCTGTGCGGCCTCGACCATCTGCTCGATGGTGTACTTGCCGTCGGACCACTTGCTGTGGACGTGCAGATCGCCCTGGATGTCGGATTCTTCGATGAGCGTGGGGAGGCGGCCTTCGCGGGCGGCGTCGATCTCACCGCGGTCTTCCCGCAGCACCGGCGGAATCCACGGCAGGCCCAGCAGCTCGTAGACTTCCTCCTCGGTCTTTCCGCCGATCGATTTCTCGCCGCGGAAGACGCCGTATTCGTTCACCTTCAGTTTCTTCTTGCGGGCGATCTCGCGGAGGCGGATGTTGTGTTCTTTCGAGCCGGTGAAGTATTGGAGTGCGGCGCCGTATGATTCCTCGGGCACCACGCGAAGGTCCACTTGGAGGCCGTCGCCGGTGATGATCGTGCCCTTGGTATCGCCCTCGGCCAGCACGTACTGCACCTGCGGCAGCGAGGTGAATGCCTTGACGATCGCGGGGCCGTCGGCGCCGGTAGCGAGGATGTCGACGTCGCCGATGGTCTCCTTCATTCGGCGCAGGCTGCCGGCGGGCAGGCATTCGGCCAGCTTCACTTTCCTGCGGAGCTGGGGGATGATTGTCTCCACCAGGGGCAAGGCGATTCCGAGGCGAATGCGGCGGCCGGCGGTCTTTTGCAGGCTGATGCCGCGCAGGACGTTCTCGCACTTCTTGGCGCCGAAGCTGGGCAGGCCGGCGAGGCGGCCGTCCTTCGCCGCCGCCTCCAGCTCGTCGATCGTGTTCACGCCGAGCTTGTCGTGTACGAGCTTCAGCGTCTTGGGGCCCATTCCGGGGACGTGCATCATGGCGATGAGGCTGTCGGGCACGCCCTTGCGGGCTTCCTCGTAGCGCTTCATCGTGCCGGTCTTGAGGTATTCCTCGATCTTGTCGGCCATGCCGGAGCCGATGCCGGGGATGTCCTTCAGCTCGCCGCGCTTGTCGATCTCTTCCACGTCTTCCGAGAGATCCATCATTGCGCGGGCGGCG
>DATKYA010000472.1:0-3369 GCA_035528775.1 Planctomycetota bacterium
TTGCATCTACCTTGGTTCAGCAGTGGATGTGGTTGTTGCCGGCAACTCAGTCATCGACAACAGCACGGCCGGAATCTGCATCGCCGATGGAAACCCCGCGGCTCTTGTGGGCAACACGATTCAAGGCAATGACGGAACGGGAGTTTTCATCGGCGAATCGAAATCCGACACGGCCGTGATCGGCAACATCGTGGCATCCAACAGGGATGGCGGCGTTAAGCTGGGTGACGGCGGCCTTCTTGCCAACAACCTCATCGTCGGCAACTCCACCGAAAGCGACGGCGGCGGCGTCCTCCTCGATCAAGGTTCACCGATCCTGCTCAACAACACGATCAGCGGCAATCGAGCGGCCGGAGCGGGCGGCGGCATACGCGTGTATCGCTGCCAGGCGGTGATCTCAAACACAATCCTTCAGCACAACACCGCAGCCAGCGGGCCGGAACTGCACGTTGCTGGGGAAGAACCGGTCTGGTATCAGGCTAGCCTCACCGTGAAGAGCAGCAATGTTGCGGGCGGGGAAGCCGGCGCTGTGATCGGCGACTATGCGACCCTCACCTGGGGCCCCGGCAACATCGACGCCGATCCCCTCTTCGTCGATCCCGGCAATTGGGATGGCGACACCTTCGTCCCCGGCGACTCTCACCTCCTGCCCGGCTCCCCCTGCATCGACGCCGGCACGAACGACGTCGACAACCCCGACACGACGGAAATCGAAACACTCCCCGCCACCGACATCGCCGGCCTTCCGCGCATCATCGACGGCAACCTCGACGGCACGGCTACGGTCGACATCGGCGCCTACGAGTACCTCCCCGGCGACGTGAACTACGACGGCAGGGTGAACGTGCTGGACCTCATCCTGGTCCGCAACAGCCTCGCCAGCGATCCTGCATCGTCAGCGGAGGCACGCAAGGCCGATGTGAATGCGGACGGAGCGGTGAACGTGGAGGATCTGCTGCTGGTTCGGACGCGGTTGGGCAAATGACGGGCCGATTCACCACGAAGGCTCGAAGGGCACGAAGGGCACAAAGAAGAGGGGAAGAAGGAAAACGATGAACAGTGAACGATGAACGATGAACGGAAGGGCTCGGAATGATCATTTAGCGCTCATCATTTATCGTTCATCGTTGAGGTGTTCCCATCATCTCCTCATCGGTTTTCTTCGTGCTCTTCGTGACCTTCGTAACTTCGTGGCCTTCTTCCTCGGCTGCGGCTCGTCCGCGTCAGATACGTGAGGATGCCGGGGAGCCCGTTTTCCCTCGTTTCCTGGTGGAAATTCCCGAAAATTCATTTGCATTTTCGGGGAAAGACGGGTATTCTAGTAACGCAAGCGATGGATTTCGGCCGCCGGAATCGTCCGGCGGCTGGCGTGTTGACGCTCCCAAGGTGCGGAGAGAGTTAATGGGTGATCTGAGAATTACGGCTCGTAAAGGTGAATCGATCGATCAGTTGATCCGCAGGTTCCGCAAGCGCTGCGAGCGGGAAGGCTTGGTGCGCGAATACAAGCGTCACCAGTACTACGAAAAGCCCAGCGAGAAGCAGCGCCGCGAGGAACGCAAGTCGAAGTCCCGCCAGCGCAAGCTCGAGCTCGAACGGACCGGCAAGATTCCTATGAGCATCGGCCGCCGGTAGCCTTCCGGGCAACGGTGATGTGGATTATCGTGTCGAGCAGGGGGATGGTCTGTTCGATGGCAAACATCGAGCCGATCACCTTCAGATGCTCCCCGCGAAGGAAGTCCGCCGCCCAGCCCGGTTCGAACAGCTTCAGCATCATTTTCAGCAGCAATGACCCGCCGCTGGATAAGGCGGGGTAATCCGCAACGGCAAGGCAACCGCCTGTAGTCAGCACGCGGTGGCATTCCCGCACAGCTTCCGTGCGTGCGGCGGTCTCGATCTCGTGCAGTGCCATGAACGCGAGCACGCAATCGAAGCAGGCATCGGGGAAGGGAAGCTGAGCCGCATCGGCGCAGACGAATTCCGCTGGCCGCTTCTGCCGGGCCGCTCCGGCGCGATATGCCCGGCTGAGCATTCCGGGAGCCCAGTCGATTCCCACTGCCCGGCCGCCCGGCCCCACGCGTTCGCCCGCAAGGCGCGTGAGCGTGCCGGTCGCACAGCACACGTCAAGCACGCGCATCCCCTCAACGATTCCAGCGGCATCGAGGAACCGCCATCGAGTCTTGCGCTCGCCTCCGAATGGCAGCATCAGCATCTTCATTCCCGGGTCATACAGCGGCGCAATGCGGTCCCACGTCATGCCTTCACCATCTTCACGAACTCGTCTTCGGTGATCGTCTTCACGCCCATGCGGCGTGCGGTGTCGAGCTTCGAGCCGGGATTGCCGCCCACGACCACGTAATCGGTTTCGCGGCTGACGCTTGACGTGGCCCGGCCGCCGAGGTTCTCCACCAGGCGCTGCGCCTCTTCCCGGCTGAAGCTGTCGAGCGTGCCGGTGAACACGAACTTCTTGCCGGCGAGCTTCGCGGCCCTGGCCTTCGCGCGCCCCGCGCCAGTAAGCTGCAGGCCGGCCTTCATCAGCTTGCGCAGCACCGTGCGGTTGCCCGGCTGCCGGAAGAACGCGGCGATCCCCCCGGCGATCTCCGCGCCGATCTCCGGGATGCGCTGCAGGTTTTCTTCGCCTGCGTTCTCGAGGTCCTCCAGGCTGCTGAAATGCTGTGCCAGCACCTTCGCCATGTGGGCGCCCACGTGCGGAATGCTGATGGCAAACAGGAACCGCGCCAGCGTGGTATGCTTGCTCCGCTCGATCGCACTGAGGAGCTTGTGCGTCGATTTCGCGGCGAATCCCTCCAGACTGCCGATCTGCTCCTCGCTGATGTAGTAGATGTCGGCCACGTCGTGCACGAAGCCGCGGTCCACCAGTTGCGCCGCCGTCTGCTCGCCCAGCATCTCGATGTTCATTGCGTCCGACGATGCGAAGTGCTTGATCAACTGCCTTAGCTGAGCGGGGCAGGCAAGGCCGCCGGTGCAGATGCTGAATGGTCCCTCGCGAACGACTTCGGACTTGCACGCCGGACATCGCTCCGGCATCGCGAACTCCTTCTCGCGGCCCGTCCGGGCATCCTTGTTCACCTCCGCCACTTCCGGAATCACGTCGCCCGCACGGATCACCTTCACCTTGTCGTGGATTTTCACGTCCAGCTTGCGGAGGATGTCCATATTATGGAGGGACGCACGCGACACGGTCACACCGCCCACCGCCACCGGCATCAACACGGCGATCGGTGTGAGCACGCCGGTGCGGCCGACCGATGCCACGATGTTCAGCACCTCCGTCTCCTGCTGTCGCGGCTGAAACTTGTATGCCGTCGCCCAGCGCGGGCTGTGGGATGTCGCCCCGAGCCGCTCGTGATA
>DATKYA010000473.1:0-2838 GCA_035528775.1 Planctomycetota bacterium
TCGGCGGCTGGTGCTCTCGCCGCTGACCTCCACGCAGAAGGGCACGGTGTTGATCCACGCACTGGGCGATCCCGACAACCGTGTACGAGTGGAGGCGGCGGACGCACTGACGGCGCTGGGGCTGAACCCGGTGATCGCGCAGTCGGCGCGGTCGTTTGGCACGGGCAACGCCAGGCAGCGTACGCACGCGGCCGAGCGGCTGGGCATGCTGGCCGAACAGGTGTCGGAGGCAGAGATCAGCGTGATCCTCGCACTGCTGGCGGGAGCGATCGGCACGGAGGAATCCGTGCCGGTGAAGGCCACGCTCATCAAGTCGTTCAAGGGCGCGTGCGGGATCGTGGCGGCCAACCGCTCGTACGCGGCGGCGTTGCTGCGGCTGCTGATCCGCGAGCTGGAAGGTGCGCCGGAAGCGCTCTACCGGCCCGTGCGCGACATCCTCTCGGAGGTCGGCCGAGACGCGCCCGCCATGATGGCCGAGCTGATCCTGCACGAGCTTTCAACCATCAAGGCACTGCCGATGCGGCGACTGCTGTTTGGCGTGCTGGCCATGTTCGACGTGCCGGAGGAGTATCGCGCAGAGCTCGCCGGCCTCGCGGTAGCCGACCTGAACGGCAGCGCCGCTCCCGAAGAGGAATGCCAGGGGGTCGGCAACATGCTGTGCGACTGGGGCACGGTGGCCGTCCGGCCGCTACTCGACTCGCTGCCGCGCTCGGAAGACGCGCAGAAAATCTACATCGTCCGGCTGCTCGACGAGATCGCCTATCGCTGTAAGGATGCGGCGGCCGCCGAGCGGATCGCGGCCGCATTCCTGGACCTGCTGCGGGTGTCCGACAAGCACATCCGCATGCCGATCATCGAGAGCCGCGTGCTGATCGATGCGCGCCTGCCGGCCGCACTGCGGGAACGTATTGCCGCCGAACTGCTGGCCGGAGTGACGCAGTTTGCCAACCCGCGGATGAGGTCGGTGATCGAGACCGCTGTAGTGCGCCTGGGCGTGCCCGCAGTGTCGGCCGTCAGCGACCTGCTGGCCGACGAAGCCGACGAGGAGAAGCGGAAGAGCGCGTGCCTGGTTCTCACGGAGATTGTGGCGGCCAGCCCGGAGCGCGCGCGGACGGCCCTTGCCGACAGGATGCTCGAGCTGTGCCTGCAACAATGGCGCGCCGCATCCGAGAAGAAAGGCTACATGGCCGAAGCCGTTGGCCGCCTGGCCGCGCTCAGCTCGGCCCCGCCGGGCAAGCTCCGCGAGATTGTCGACGACTTGCGCGCCGTGATTCTCCACACGACCGACCCCTTCGGTATCCTGCTGGCGCTGGGCTGCATGAACGATACGCCGCGCCTGGAACTTCCGGCGCGGTTCGAGATCGCGCAGACGTTCTTCGACCTGCTCGATGCCACTCTGCCGGAGCTGGCTGACAGGGTGGTGCAGCCGCAGGCCGACGACGAGGAAGTCCATCAGGTTGGCAAGGAAGTGACCGCCTACACCGAGATGATCCCCGCGTGCCTGGAGGGACTCGAGAAGACCTACTTCGGCGTGTCGGTGAAGTCGCTCCGCAACAGGGTGGCGGATTTCCTGATCGGCAAGTGGAACGAAACATCGGACTGGAAGGCGATCTGGGGGCCGGACGCGGTTGGCGTTTTGCTGCACGTTCTCGGCAGGATCGCCAGCGATCCGACGGTGGAGGCGGAGTGCAGGGCGAGGATCATCGAGGCGCTGGCCCGCCGTATCGAGTTTGTGCCCGTGCTCGATGAGCTGACGCACATCCTGTCGGTTCGCGACTCATCGAGCAGGATCGGCGCGGCCGCGTGCAAGATCGGCCACGAGTTGCTGCGGCGAGCGGAACTGCTGCGCGACAACGAGCAGATCAGCGCGCTCCGGGCGCTCGGGGCTATCGCATCGCGGACCAATCTCGGCAAGGATCCAGAAGCCGCACGCAGGCTGCGTGAGCGGACGCTCCACGTGCTGTTCAATGCGATCAGGAACGGTCGGCCGGAAGCTGTTGAGGCCTTGGGGCGCATGGAAAACTGCGCCGCCCTGCCCACCAGCCTGCGGGAAGAGGTCCGGCAGCGGCTGCGAATCATTGCGGAGCGCAGCGGGCAGGAAATTGGCCGAGGGGGGAAGGAAGGCCCCGGGAAAACGCGTTGAGCGTCCGCCGCATCAACAAGGCATGTCGGAAACTACCGCCCTGCCTGATTTTTTTTCCGCAAAGCGAGCTTCATTCCTCTGCAAGAGTTGACGATGTACAGGACGGGGCATCATAGGCCGGAGATTCAAGCGGTTCATATGAAGAACTCGACATTCGTTTTGCTGCCAGTGTTGATCGCCTTGGTCGCGGGATGCGCCCAGGAGACCGTTTCCGTAAGACCAGCCGAGTCGCCAGCCAAGCCGAAGGATGCGCTCCTCCCGGCACCAGCGCCTGCGAAACCGGCAATCACCATCATCGGACGCGAGCGGTGGGCGCAGAAGCCGCCGATCCTCAGCAACATCAATCCGGTGGGCAGAATCTGGAGGATCACAATCCACCACGAGGCGCGGGAAAGCTATGACCCGAGCTGGGTGGCGTCGGTGCTTCGGCTGCGCGGCATCCAGAAGACACACTTCCAGAACGGCTGGGCCGATATCGGCTATCACTTCGTGATCGACTGCAAGGGCCGCATCTGGGAATGCCGGCCGCTGAAGTACCAGGGGGCGCACGTCCGCGACAACAATGAGGGAAACATCGGAATCGCACTGCTGGGTGATTTCAATGAACAATACCTCACCCGGGAGCAGAAAGACTCGCTGAAGCGACTGGTGGCGTACCTTCGCGCCACGTACAACGTCTCCAACCGCAGGGTCTA
>DATKYA010000474.1:0-7563 GCA_035528775.1 Planctomycetota bacterium
GCTCAGGTCGCGAAGCTGGTCCGGGAAGTAGACCTGCGTCAGCGACACCCGCGCGCGCTCCTTGCCGTTCACGTCCACGAACGACAGACCATCAACGTATGGCAGGCGATGGAGAGACAGCGACAGGTAGATCCCCAGCTCCTTCCCCGACAACTTCGCCAGATCGGGATCATAGATCGATGGCCGCAGGTCAAGCGGGATGTTCTTCAGCAGGTCGTCGAGCATGAAATCCACCTGCTCCGCCACATTCCGGAGGCCGTTGCCGGCGGTGCGAAGCTGTGCTCGCGTGGCAACCGTAGTGCTCAGGGCATAGAACAGCAGTATCGGCGCGATGATCGACACCATCACCGCAGTCGTCAGCCGCGTTCTCACCCGCTGATGCCATTTTGGCCCGGCGGCTTCCATACCGTTCACCCTCATCGTATGATCAGGTCAGCCAGTTCGAACATCCGCGGCGGGAAAACCACTCCAATCCGCTGCGCCACTTTCATGTTGAGGCATAACTCCAACTGGGAGCCTTCAGGCGTCTCGATCGGCATCGTCTCGGGGGCAGTGCCCAGGAGTATCCTGTGGACGAAATGCGCCCCTTGGACGCCGAAGCCGTAGTCGGTAGGGCCGAATGATATGACTGCCCCGGCCGAGCACGCCTGCCTGTTGAGGCCGAAGATCGGCACGTACGCCCGGATGGCTGCCGGCGCAATGATGTTCCGGAGGTGCTTTATCAACAGAGGCGCGGGCGTGTACATCAGCAACTGGTATTTTCCAGGGACCATCGTTTCCGCGAAGTACCGTACGTCGGCGTCGCTGGTGAGGGCGATCGATTGGACGATCAGCCCCAGTTTCGGCCCCGTCTCCTCGCACAGTTTCATCCCCTTCGCGCTCGCCGGGGTCTGTGGATCGTACAGCACCGTGATCACGCGTACGTCGGGGAAGAAGTACGTTGCCAGTTGCATTCGCTTGGGGAGGCGGTCGGCGTAGCCGGTGCGTATGCCGGTGGTACCCGGCAGGGGATCGACCTTGCTTTCTGCAATGCCAAGCGCCTCGGGATTCCCCACGCCCAGGTACACCACCGCCACCCCGGTCGATTGTGCCAGCGGCACGGCCGCAACGGCCTCGGCGCTGCCGAGAGCGCAGATCACCTTCGGCCGCAACGCGGCAAGCTCCTCCGCCAGCGGAACCAGACGCGTCTGGTCGTCCTCCGCATTCCTGACGACGAATCGGAGGTCGACGTTCACCTCTCGGCCGAGTTGCCGAAGCCCTTCCTTCAGGCCGTCCAGGATCGGCTGCCGGCTCTCGTCGAGCATCAGGACTCCTACCTGCGGCGGCGACGGCTTCCTGCCGCAGCCGTACAGGATCACCGCCGGCATTCCTGCCGCCATCGCCGTCAGCAGCAATCCGGCCATACGATATCTGCTCATCATCAGCAATCTCCGTGCGGGGCGCAGCGCGATCCGCCGATTCCGTTCCACCGTTTAATCTTCGGCACCGGAAGGTCCACGGCAACCGATTTCGCCCGTAGCTGCGAACCACCCGCAGGGGCGAACCTTGTGTTCGCCCTTGCCCCGATACGGAATCGCCCGTTTGGCGAAATGAAGGAGGGCGAACACAAGGTTCGCCCCTACGGCCGACAGCGGTGGTTGGTGTTTTTCAGAAGCTCGCGCTCGGACCATCGCCGTGCGTGACGAGCGTATAGAGGCACAAGGGTTTGCAGGCGAGCGTGACCGATGCATTCTCGCGGAGGCCCGGCGAGCCGCGAAGTTCCCCGTCGGCGCGCTCGATCAGCTCGGCGGCCGCCTCCGCACCGGTCCGGGCGATCTTCCGCAGCAGCAGGTCCCGCCCGCTGCCCCAGGTGAGATCGAGATCGGGGCGGCGCAGCCGTTCTTCCACCAGCAGCTCCTGCACACGGAATACCCGGCGATTGCTCAGCAGCCGGGCGGCAGTCTCGGCGTCGGCGTGATTCTCGGTGAACGTGCCGATCCGGCGGAGCGCGGCCACCGACATCAGCCGCGGGGCCAGCCCTGCCGGCAAGTCCCGGCAGAACGTGTAGTCGGCGTTCGATTTCACGTGCTGCACCACCATGCGGTCGACGATGGCCGGATCAGCCAGCACATGGGTGGCCGGAAGCCACACGAGCACGTCGGCCGAGAGCGCGCCCGCCAACTCCAACATCCCCGCCAGCCAGCTCGTACCTGCGTTCATGCATTCGATGCCGCTGCGGCGGATCGCGGCAACCGTTTCGGTTGCGGCAACCGCATCGGCCGCTGCGGTCGCACACGCGCCCTCCGGCTCGCCGGCCTTGACGAGGGCGTTGATGGAGTCGAGCGTCCGCGCCCGCTTCAGCCGGGCGATCAGCATCTCGATAAGGGCGGCACGCAAGCCGGTGCAGCCGGTCAGGTCGATCGTTGCCGCCACGCCGGCCACCAGCTCCGACGCGAAGAACCTGCCATGGACGGCAGGCTTCAGCACCTCGCTGGCGGAGGTGATCGACACGGCGTCGGCCGGAAGGCGCGTGAACGGGGCTTCGGTGGTGGGGGCGGTTTCGGGAGGCGCCGGCCGCTCGCCCCGCATCCGCGCAGGCGCCGCCTTGCCGCGGGGCGTGGTCGCTCCGGTCGTCACGACCGTTCCGGTCGTCACGATCCGCTCGGCGGCGCGAAGGTTCTGCACCATCTCGCGGAAATCGCGGTGCGTGAGGAAATGCGCGGCGTCGTCGCGGCCGAAATAGCGAGCGAGGGCCAGGTGCTGCCTGACCACCGCCGCGCCCGCAGCCGCCACCAGCACGCCAATCACCGGCGCCGGAACGGGCTGCCGGGCGATCGTTTCGCACCCGAACAACCCGACTGGGCGTGCCGGCGACTGCATGCGTTTCGCAACAGTGGCGGATGAATACAGCGGAATGATGCACAGGCCGGAAACACGGCTCTCGCCGGGCCAGCCGCCTGGAGCAGATGCGGTCGACACGAGCAGGCAGTGCGGGTGGCCGGCCAACGCCCCGGCGAGAGCGCCGTCGGCCAGCGCCCCCGTGTCGGCATGGAATACGTCCACCCCGGCCCCGGCCGCCCGCGCGATGAGCTCGGGATCGGCGGGAGTATCGACGTGCGCCACAACGCGCAGGCCGTGGTCGGCCGCGTAGCGAGTCATCGCGGGTGCTGCCACGCAGGGCACTTCAACCGCGTCGGCTCCTGCTCGCTGCGCCGCCACGATATACGCCCGGGCCACGCGATCCGTCCATGAGCCCCAATAGCCGGGCGCGGCGACCACCGCCGCCCGGCGTCCGGCGGTGATCCACACTGTGTCCGTTTGCTGCAAGGCGCACTCCTCGTTGAATACTGCATGATGGAAGGAATCGGCGGCCGGCGGCACGGGCGGCGCCCGCTCAGTGCATCGTCTCAGAGCCTTCTGGCGGAGCCTCGGGCGGGGCTTTCTCTCTCTCGGCGCTCTCGGCGGCAGCTTTGTTCTCCCGCTGGATCGCCAGATAGACTTCCTTCCGGTGCACACTGAGGCTCTGCGGAGCCTGCACGCCGATCTTCACCTGGCTGCCGTGCAGCTCAAGAATCTTCACTTCCACATCATCGCCCAGGATGATGCTTTCACCCTTTCTACGCGTGAGCACCAACATTCGCAACCTCCTTGTTGCTCTGAACGGTCCGAGGAACAAAGTGATACCGTATGGGAAGCTCGTTATCGGGCAGCACCACCTGCTTCGCGGAACCGGTGCGGCGGTTCAGCACCACGGGCGCCCGCAGATTCGCCCGGATCTCGCCGGGGCTGTCCGACAGCACGGTGATGCTCCACAACTGCACGTCGTCGGCGCTGCGAACGCTCAGCGCGCCCGCTTCCGTGGTGGGCAGCTCGATATTGTAGTCGTCCTTGATCTCGAACGGGCTCACCACCGGAAACACGACCGATGGGTCCTCAATCGATTGCAGCCATTTCACGCACCTCCCCATGTCGATGAGAACGTACTTGATCAGGCCCGGGAATCCGATAATCGGCTGCAGGAACCTGATCACCTGGTCATCCTGCACGTCGATCACACCAAACTTCTTCGTTTCGATTTTCATATCATCACCACCCGCATCCGGATCTGCTGTGCGGACGCCCCGTCCGCCCCCCACCGGATCACTTGAGGAACTGGGTCAGGTTCGAATTGAACACGAAAGAGCCGCCAGCCAGGATCAGCTGGAAAATCGTCTGCTGGTTCTGCAGGCGCATGGCCACGTCGGCGACGTCTGCGTCCTCCAGTTCGCTTCGGCGCCCGGCCGAGCTGATCTGGGCCTGCTCGTAGAGGTCGCGCCGCACCTGCAAGGCCCTGCTGCGCGTCCCCACCCGGCCCAGTCCCCGGGAGACGTCGTCGTGGATCTGATCCACCCGTCCGACCATCTCCGACAGCCTGGCGGCCTGGTCTCCGTCGCTGAGGTTGTCGGGGTTCTGCAGCAGCCTGCGAATCTCAATGAGCGTGTCGAACAATCCATTCGCTTCCCCGCGGCGCATGAAGACTTCCCGCGGGTTCTCGTTGATCTCGGCGGTATCCGTGGGGCCGACCACGTAGCTGATCGTCCCCGAGTTGCCATGAAACGTCACCTCCTCGATGCCCGCCGAACTCTCCGAACTGATCCCGAAAGGCGACGAGCCCGTTTGCGTCCCCCCGAACACGAACATCCCCGCAAAACTGCTGTTCGCCGCGGCTATGACCGATTTCAGGATGTCGTTGATCTCCGAAGCAATCATCTCCTTAGTGGAAGCATCGGACGCAGGGTTGATGGCGGACAGTAGTTTGACCCGGACGTTCACCACTTCGGAGGAGACGGTTTCGAGCACACCGGCGGTAAAATCCAACACGCTTCGCGCCCCGTCGATGTTGTTGCTGTATTGCTTGTAGTCATTCTCGCCGCTGCGCAGCGACTGTGCCCGGCTCGCCCCGGCGGGGTCGTCCGACGGCCGGTTGATCCTTCGCAGGGTAGCCATCTGCTCCTGCAAGTCCCCCAGGGCCTGCGAACCGCGGCGCATGTTGGACATCAGGTTGTTAAAGATCATCATGCCGGTCACGCGAAAGCTCATAGCTGCATGCCCTCGGTGTACTCAGAGTATAGTTTCGGAACGTTCATGTGCGCAATCAGCCAAATATCCGGCAAGAGCACCAAGCCGAATCAGTTGGCCAGTTGTTCGGTTGGCCAGTTGTTCAGTTGACCAGTTGTTCGGTTGTTCAGTTTTCGGGAACTCAGCGCCGGCTGACTGCAGAACCGATCAACCGACCAACTGATCAACTTACAGTTCCGTGAGGCTCTGAAGCATCTCGTCGATGCTGGTGAGCAGGCGGATCGCCGCGTAGTACGCCTGCTGGGTCTGCATCAGCCGGGCCATCTCCTCCTCGAGCGAAACGCCCGAAATCGACATTCGCTGCTGCTCGAGGTTCTCCACCAGTTTCGTTTGGGTCTCCATGCCTCGCGACGCCTGCTCCGCCACGATGCCCGCCCTGCCGACGACCGCCGCGAAGAAATCGTTCAGCGTTTGCGTATTGCCGCTCATTATCCTGCTGTTCTTGATCCGGGCCAGCAGCACGGCGTTGGCGTTGTCGCCCGGGGGCGACGTCTTCGCGGCGGCGATATTGCCGAGGTTCGACAGGATGTGTTCCGACAGGGTGATGTTTCCGGCCCCGTCGCCCTGGAAGAACGAGTTGATGCCCAGGGCGCGAAGCAGCCCGCCCGTGTCTGTCTGCCCCAGCCCGTTGATGGACTGCGAGTCGTTGGCGATCGTGCCGGCGGGCAGCCCCAGCTTCGCCGCGGCCGAACCGCCTGCCGAGATCGTGCTGCCGGGCGTGAGATGGTCCGATGAAATCCGCAGCGTGCCGTCGACGACGGTGGCGGTCACGCCCGCGCCGGCCGCGTTCACCACGTCTGCCAGCTCGTAAACGGTCGCCTGGCTGATGTCGGCGAAGTCCGCCGCGTTCAGCGTGACGGTTGCGTCGGGGCCGCCGTCAACGGAGAAGGTCAGCTCGTCGCCGTCCGCCAGTGCGAAGGGCCCGGCGGCCGCCTGCAGCACGGCGGCCTGCAGATCGCCCGCGCCGAACGCCACCGAAATGCCATCCGCGATGGGGATCGGCGCACCGGGAGTGTAGGTTGAGCCTACTTGCACGAGGCCGAGCGACCGCCCCTTGCTGTCCATCACCGCCACCCGCAGGTCCTCCGTCTGGCCCACCGTGCCCGAGTTGATGGGGTAGAACGTGTAGCCCCGATCGTCCGAGCCTTCGTATGCCCCCGAGACGGTCAACTGCGAGGTGCCGAGCTGCCCGCCGTCAGGGAGCAGCTTGTTGGAGAAGTCGAACCGGTAGCCGGGCCACGCGGTGATCGTCAGGAAGCCCGATGTCACAGATGCGTTCACGTAGGGCACCCCGGCGATCTTCCCGGCGAGCGACTGCACGGAATCCACCGCCGGATCGTAGTCGATCGCCCTCCTGGTCATCTCGCCAGTCGTCGTGTTGGTCACGGTGATGTAGAGCGTGCCGGCGGCTGGCGGGAACGGAAGCGCCTGGGAGGCCAGCAGCTCGTCGCCCGCGATCCCGTTCAGGTCGAGATCGGCAAGCTCCGCCGAGCTCACCAGCGTGGCGTATCCGTTCTGCACGCCCACGCCGGTTGTGTGCACGGCGTTGAACTCCCCGATCAGCCCGCGCGCGATCTCGTCGATGTAGCCGATGTACTGCGGGATCGTGCTGTTGTACAGTTCCGACAGGCCGCCGATAGTTCCGCTGGCGGTCTCGAAGGTGTCGTCGGTGCCGCTCACTTTCAGCTTCAGCCGGCCGCCGGATGAATCGGAGGCGAACGACAGCGAGTCGGTCCCGCTCACGATCAGGCGGCCTTCGAACAGCACGCCGGTCATCCCCCGCTCCTGGGTCGTCTGGATGTCGATCAACTGGCTGAGCTGTTCGATCCGCAGGGTGCGTTCGTCGATCAGGTCGTTTGCGGTATCGGTGAGGCCGGATAGCGACATGATGCGCATGTTGAGGTCGGCGATCTGCTGCACGTAGGAGTTCGCCTGGTCGATCGTGTCGTCAAACTCGTTCCTCGCGTCAGTCTGGAGCTGCCGAAGCTGGCCGTTCACGCTGTGGAAGGTAGTGGAGAGCGTGAGAGCGCTCTGCCGCACCGATTCGCGCGACACGTCGCTCTGCGGGTTGTTCGCCAGCTCATTGATGGAACGGAAGAAGTCGTCGATCGCGTTGCCGAGGCCGGAATCCGGGCTGGGCAGGATCACCGACTCCAACCCGGCAAGGGTCTTGTTCTGCACCTCGGTCTTGCCCAAGTTCGTCTTCTGGCTCGCGATCCGCGAGTTCAGGAAGTCGTCCCTGATGGCCAGGATGCGTTCGATGGTCACGCCCGTGCCCATCACGCCGGCGGTAGTCTGCACCGGCAGCGACGGCTTGAGCACGGCCACCTGCCGGGAATAGCCCGGCGTGTTGGCGTTGGCTATGTTGTGGCTGGTAACTTCCGCCATCCGCTGGGACGCCATCAGGGCGCTCAGCGCGGTGCTCATCGCAAGGCTCATCTTCGGGGCACTCCTCGGAATGATGAA
>DATKYA010000475.1:0-3149 GCA_035528775.1 Planctomycetota bacterium
CGGGCTTTCGACGCAGCAGACGCTGCCCCGCGGGACGGTCGAGGACGTGCGGCGCGAGACGCGCAAGCTGCTCGAGATGGGGCGCGCCGGTAGCTACGTGTTCGGTCCGGCCCATGCCGTGGAAGGTGACGTGCCGGTGGAGAACATGCTGGCGTTCATCGAGGAAGTGCAGAAGCAGCCGGGGTAGGGCAGTGATCAGTGACCAGTAACCAGTGATCAGTGATCACTGATGACACGACAAAGAGGTTCACACCATGGTATTCAGTTCGCACCTTTTCATCTTCTACTTCCTGCCGCTGACGCTGCTGGTCTACTACCTGCTGCCGATGCGCGGGAAGCACATCTCGCTGACCCTGTTCAGCTACGTCTTCTACGGCTGGGCGAACCCGTGGTTTGTGTTGTTGATGATGTTCCAGACGGTCGTGGACTGGCTCGTCGGCATGACCCTGGCCGACCTCTGGGGCAAGCCGGCGACGGCCGAGATCCCGCTTCTGGATCCCAAGGGCAAGCGCACGCGCCGGCAGAAGCTCGCTCTGGCGGCGGGGCTCATCTCGAACCTGTGCATGCTCGGCTTCTTCAAGTATTTCAACTTCGGGCTCGAGAACTGGAACGCGGCCATAAATGCCGCCGGGTGGGACGCGGCGCGCTGGGACACGACGCTCCGCATCACCCTGCCGTTGGGGATCAGCTTCTACACGTTCCAGTCGATGAGCTATGCAATCGACGTCTACCGCGGCGACGCCAAAGCGATCCGCTCGATCCTCGACTACATGTGCTACGTTGCGATGTTCCCGCAACTGGTAGCGGGGCCAATCATCCGCTTCCAGGACGTGGCAAACCAGTTCATGGTGCGGACGCACACGATCGAGAAGTTCGCGCGCGGCGTGGCCTTCTTCGCCCTGGGCCTGTCCAAGAAGATCCTGCTCGCCAATGCGTGCGGCAAGGTGGCGGACACGGTCTTCGACGCGGGTGGGGCCGCGACGCTGGACGCATGGTACGGCGCGACGGCCTACGCCTTCCAGATCTACTTCGACTTCAGCGCGTATTCGGACATGGCGATCGGCCTCGGACTCATGCTGGGCTTCGTCTTCGCCAAGAACTTCGATTCCCCCTACCACAGCCACTCGATCACCGAGTTCTGGCGGCGCTGGCACCTCTCGCTTTCGACCTGGCTGCGGGACAACCTCTACATCCCCCTGGGCGGCAACCGCCTGGGCGAGGTACGGACCTACATCAACCTCGGCATCACCATGGTCCTCGGCGGCATGTGGCACGGTGCGTCCTGGAACTTCGTGATCTGGGGCGCCATCCACGCAGGCATGCTCGCCTTCGAGCGTACGCAGGGCAAGGACAGCATCTACGCCCGTCTGCCCGGGCCCCTGAAGACCGCCATCACTTTCGTGATCGTGGTCTTCGCATGGGTCTTCTTCCGCGCCAGGGACCTCACGGCCGCCGTGAACTACTGCAAGACCATGCTCGGCTTCGGCGCCGCGCACGGCGGGAGCGATCTGCTGGCCGGCCTGATCTACCAACCGTACTTCCTCTTCAGCTTCGTGCTCGCCGCGATCGTCGTCTGGAGCTGCCCGCAGACATGGGACTTCACGCGCAAGCTGACCTGGCCCAAGGCGATCTTCGCCGCGTCCGTGCTTCTGCTCTCGCTCGCCCTGATGGAGACGCAGGCGTTCAATCCGTTCATCTACTTCATCTTCTGATCGGCCAAGAGCCGGGAGACGCGCATGTCCGACGGAAAGTATCAATCGCGTGAGGAGATGGCCAGGATCGAGATCGGGCAGACCGAGTCGACCCGGCCGATCAACTGGTTCCTGACTCTGTTCTTCCTCGCCGTGATCGCAATCGTGCCGCTGGTGCAGGTCGGCCGCGAGTTCGCCGCGATCCGCGTGGGCAAGAAGACGGGCCGTGCCATGCCCCAGAGCCTCGACGTCTTCGCCTTCCTCCGGCCAAGCGGCGCCGAACTGAAGTCGATTGTCGAAGCGAAAAACGGCGCGTTCGCCGCTTGTCGGGAGGTGAACAACCGGATGCTACGGGACATCCAAGGCTACGAAACGAGCCTGAAGGAGCAGGACGCCCTGATGCAGTGGGTGATCCCCCGCATGCAGATCCCGGTCACGGTATGGCTGGAGGGCGGGAACGAGGACGCCTACTGCGGCCGCGACGGTTGGCTGTTCTACCGCAGGGACATTGACTCGCTCACCGGCCGGGGCTTCCTCGATCCGGCGGTCATGGCGCGGCGTGCCGCGGGCGGAAGCGAGCTGAAGACGCCGCCCCAGCCCGACCCGGTGAAGGCGATCCTTGATCTGCGCGAGCAGCTCGCGAAGCGCGGCATCGCGCTAGTCGTCGCGCCCGCACCGGTCAAGCCCTCGATCTATCCGGAGCGGCATTCGGCACGCTACGAGGGCCGGAGCGGGGCCGTGCAGAACCCCTCGTTTCCAGCCTTCGTCGAGCGCATGGCCAGGGAGAACATCGCCTGCTTCGACGCTGCACCCATCCTGTTGCAGGCCAAGGCGGCTGTGCCCGGCCGGCCGCTCTACCTCAGGACCGACACGCACTGGACGCCCGAGGGGATGGAACTGGCGGCGAAGGCCCTTGCCGAACTCGCGCGCAAGACGGTTTCTCTGCCCCCGGCCACGGATCGCTTCACCGCCGTTGCGAAGAAGGTCACGGACCTCGGCGACGTCGCCATGATGCTCAAGTTTCCGGCCGAGTGGAAGGTCTTCGCGCCCGAGACCGCGACCGTGAGGCAGGTCATGGACGGCGGACAGCCCTGGCGGCCGGACGCACAGGCTGAGGTCCTGCTCCTGGGCGACAGCTTCGCCAACATCTTCTCGCTCGGCCCGATGGGCTGGGGCGAGGGCGCCGGGCTCGCGGAGCACCTCAGCCTCGCCCTCGGACTGCCGGTCGACACAATCACCCGGAACGACGCCGGCAGCTTCGCCACGCGCGAGATGCTCGCAAGGGACCTGCAGCGCGGGAACGACCGCCTCGCCGGCAAGAAGCTCGTGATCTGGGAGTTCGCCTCGCGCGAGCTCGCCTGCGGCGACTGGAAGCTGATTCCGATGGCGCTCGGCGAGAAACGCGAGGCCGGGATGTATGTGCCGGCAGCGGGAAAGACGATGGCCGTCCGCGGCGTG